>JACZJK010000052.1 GCA_014860575.1 Bacteroidales bacterium | reverse complement strand
TTGAGCGCTTCGTTGCGTAGCTTCTCATGTTCAAGTTCTTGTTCCAAAGCATGTAATTTGCTTTCAAGAATCTTTTCCCTGACAGTTTTTGCAGATTCGTTTGACATGTGGCGTTGAAGTTTTAGTTGTTTCTGACTTGGTTCTCGCATGCCAAATTTACGCATCCAATTGTTAATACAATTGCTTCCACCAATCCCATGTTTAGCCATAATTTCATCGAGGCTTATATCGGTGGTCAGATACTCCTGAACAACTATCAACTTAAAATCGTCCGGATAAAAGTTTACTTTTCTCTTCATAATCCTGTTTTTAGTTTACTTTTCGTGTAAACCTATTTCAGGACTAGACAAATCTCACTATTACACCACTCCATCACTCCATCACTCCATTTCTCCATCACTCCAATTAATCACTCATTCAACCAATCAACTATCCAACCATCCATCACTCCAACACTCCAACACTCCAACACTCCATTACTCCACTAATTGACCAACTAACCAATCAACAAATTGACATCAATACTTCGAACCTGCTACCTCAATATCAGCTTCTCCACCCCAATTTCATCATTTCTCACAACACGGATAAAATACATTCCCGGTTGTTTCCCGCTCAGATCAAGCGCATGGAGCAGCTCACCCTGCGATGCTATGCCCATGATCCTTTCGCCCAATGTACCAAACACCTCAATAGAAATCCGGAATTGCTCGTCATGATTGAACAGTTCGATGGTGAAAGCGCCGGTTGTGGGATTGGGATAAACCCTGAACAGTTGTGAATCTGCCTTGTCTATTGCAAGCATTTCATCAGCAATTTCATCGTCATCGGCAAATACCAGGCTCTTGTAATTGCTGCAATAATTGCCGTCAATATCAATGGTGGCAAGGAATTGCGCCCCACTTTCAATATGGGTCAGCGGCAGTATCCTGATCGAATTATCAGCCACCAGTACAACATTGGCACCGCTTTCAACCATAGAGTTGCTCATTACAATATCATCCTGGGCTTCGGTGCAGTCGTCGTAACCGCTGGCGAAGGTCACATTATCAATGTATACATCACCCTGCAGGTTCGGATCTTCAAGCGCAATAAGGTAATCTTCGGTTTCGCCGGTACTGAAAATCCCTTCTCCATACCATCCGGCAGGCACTGGTGTTTCAGTAAGTGTAAACCTTACCCACACATAACCTTCATTCATGCCAATCCGAAACTTAGGCGGGTTGAGCTGCGAAAGTGGGCCGGAGAAACCCGCAGGTATTGCAAAGTTCACCACCGCATGTTCCGGTGCAACGCTGCCATCCGGGCAGGTCATTGATCCAGTCCATTCTCCATCCTGGTTCCAGTCAGCCAGCAGGTTAAAGTAGGCTTCCGATCCTGTCATGTTTTCAACGTGCATGTCAACACTCACACCCCACACTGCAAGCCGGCAGGTTTTCCATGGCACATGAACACTGCCCGGGATACATGGCACAACAGTTTCTGAACCGGGAGGCCCGGTAATAGTATGTGGTAAAGGCAAAATGAGGCCTGCATCCGTATCCTGGTAGCATTCGTCCTGATTATACTGGTTCGGAGTAAAGTTTGGACAGAAGCCTGCATTGCCATCGGTTTCATAGTCTATGGCCGGGCCAAACAATAGCGCCGGATTTACTTCATGTACAATATAGCTGCCTGGTATTCCAGGACTGGTGCAAGTGGGGAAATTACCAAATATACCAAGGGCCGGATAGGCAATGGAACCCTCTGGGGCATCGCCATAATCCCCGTCAATCGGCTGGGTTGTAAAAGTAATGGCATCCTCGGCATACTGTCCGCCACCACAATCGGATCGCACAACGGCCGTATAAGTTGAATTTGGATTCAACCCTGCAAAATGATAAAGGTTGGTTCCTGCAGGAACGGTTGAAGTATAAATGATCACATTGTTGACATCATACAATTCAATTTCATAACCATTCGATGGGGGAGGGGCAGGTTCTGTCCACATCAGGTCAGCAAAAGTTGAACTCACTGCTACTGTAAGCGATGTTGGGGCATTGCATCCGGGAACTGGCGGTAGCATATACCCATTGAATGAGCCAGGTACAATGGTGAGGGCATCAATATTGTCTTTCAGCGGTGCAGCCATGAACTCATGATGCGTTCCATCAAGAAAGGAATAATAAATCATGGATGGGTCCTTGCCACCGGATTCGTCCTGAGTTGTGGTCCAGTCATCAACATCAACACTGAACAATAGCGCCAGCCCCAGCCTTAGGTTATTGATATCCCATACCCAGCCAAATGTAAATGCATTTACGTCGGTACTATCCTGCAATCCAAGATGTATGACCGGGTTTACTACTTCCACAAAATTACCTGGGCTTAGCAATTGATAGATCGAACCCGGGTTCAAGGCGCCAAAAACAAGCGGATGATTGAAAGTAGCTTCGCTGTCAACGCTAAAATAAAAGTAGCCGTCAATATACTGGTTCGGGAAATAATTCAGCGCATTCACATCGTCATCTTCTGATTCCTGTAGATCAGGATTTGGAAATAGATTTGGATGAACATCCGTTTCAGTCCAGAGCGAGTCGAGAGTGAAAGGGAACGATGGAATATTGTAAGCATCCAGGTCAACAGCCACCACTTCATCAGCCCTGGAGCTTTTTCCATAGGTATCAAACCCCAAAGGCGACTGCGAATTTACAGGCACTGATTGAAAACCTGAAAAATTCACTGACCAGTTTTCCATCCCGTCATCGTCGTATGAAATCAGGAAATTATTGGCAATCAGTATTAGGCTATCATTGAAATAGCCGATGGATGGCTGGCCCTGGCCATAATTAAGTGTCGTCAGCGAAGCCTGCATATTGTCCATCCCGTCAAGTTCAAAATACATATCGGGTTGATAAGGACCCACCCCGCAGGGAACGGCAGTTGTAGCATCATTGGGATCAGGGGCTGGATCAAAACCAAAAATGGTGGCATCATCTTTTACCCCGTTAAATGGCGAAAGCATATAAGGCCCTCTCATCAGGTAGGCATCGCCCGGGTCAAACACTTCATTGCCATTTTGGGCAGGGTCGCTGCGTTCCGCATCTGATCCGATATCAAGTGAGAACTCAATCCTCGGATTATAATTTGGTTGAAATTGAGGTGGGATCGCAAGGGAATCAAAAGATAAAACAAGATATCCCTTTATATTGGCTTTGGCAAAATCTCTGAAACCGCCCATGTAAGGTTTGCCAGGAGGGTTTATCTCAATGTCATGAAAAGAGGAGAAATTTAATGGTATTACATCTCCAACATTCAGGTTCATGGTTCCGGCAAGGTTTACCCGGTTCCAACCTTGAGGGCCGGGAGGGTTATTAAAATTAAATCCTCCTCCCAGTATGTTATTGCCACTAAAAGTAAAAGTATTGGTGGTTGAGATTGGATCTTCCATCCCGGCTTCATGATCTGTAATACCTGCACCGAAAATCCAATAATAGAAGTACAGGGTAACGGGATCGCCTGGATTAAGCCCACCCCCGGGAGCTATCTCAACGTCTACATCAAACCAGAATGTATTGTCAGCTTCTGCATAATATGGGACCTCCAGTAAGGAGTACACACTCGCCCAGTTCTGCCAGTCGAGCGTAATTGTCCGGCTGCCATCGCCATCAAGAAACAGGTGGGAGGAATTGTTGGCGCTAACGGTGCCGCAATTGCTCACTTTGGCCTGGTAAGACAAGCCGCCAAGGTAATCATATGCTTGTCCGAACCACGTGGTACCTCCCTGTAACCATAACACGGTATTATGATTTTGGAATTCATCAAAAACAGGCGGACAGTCTTGAAAAACATATACTTCACCATTACCATCGAGGTCAAATGACTGTACATTGAGTGTTTGTGCAATAGCAATACTGCCTGAAAGCAATACGGACAATAGCATTATCCGGGGAATGAGAGCTGACATGCTGGCCTTATGGCGTGTAATTTTTTTCATAACAATCAGATTTTGAACATGAAATAGTGGAATGATTTAATTTTAGTACAAAAATACCTTTGGGTCTGGAGTGGGTCAAGGAAACATTTGCGGAATGATGCTGTTGTACAAAGGAAATTTTTCCTCCGAAATCAGGAAAAAATATGTGTTAAAATGAATATTATTTCCACTTTTCAATTATTCAAGTAACTTTGTTCGGCTTATTGAAAAAATTACACCAACAGTAAATGAGCGGCCATTGTGAAAATCCGGAGCGTAACTGCCTGAACTGTGATCTGAAATCACCACTGTTTTGTTTTCTCACCGACGAGGAACTTGTGCTGGTAAGGGATAATAAAATCACAGTCGTTTATAAGAAGGGCGAAACCATCCGGAAGCAGGGTACCTATATGTCGCATGTACTGTCAATTAATTCAGGTTTTGCGAAACTCTACCTTGAAGGCCTGGACAATCATAATGCGATCATCAGGATTATCAAACCTACCAATTTTGTGGGAGGCCCCGGCATTTACCTCGATCGCTTACATCATTATACTTTATCTGCCCTCACTGATTGCAGCGTTTGTTTCATTGATGTTGATCTCTTTAAAAAGCTGATTGACGAAAACAAAACCTTCGCAAATGAATTGATGAAGGATTTTAGCAAGAGTATCCTATCGGTATATAATCGTCTTATCTTTTTAACCCAAAAACAAATGCCCGGGCGGATGGCCGATACATTGATATACCTTTTTGAGGAAATATTTCAAACACCCAGGTTCAGTATGTACCTTTCAAAACAGGACCTGGCAGACCTTTCGGGTATGGCAAAGGACAGCGCCATCAAGATATTAAGGGATTTTCAGAATGCAGGTCTCATCCGTATTACTGATAGCGATTTGATGATTATTGATCCCGAAGCATTGAAACGGATCAGCAGAACCGGGTAAAAACCTTTGCAAGCGTTGAATTTTTACCTGCATTTCGCATTTTAAACAAAATCTTGCTGTCATTTTTAGCTGCGCATTTGAGAACTAAATCAATATCTTTGCGCATTATAACCCATATATGACCCTCATTAAATCTATATCAGGCATCCGCGGAACCATAGGCGGAAATCCAGGCGCGGGCCTTACGCCTGTTGATATAATCAATTATACGGCTGCATATGCAGCTTTCATTCAGAGCCGCAACCCAGGCAAAAAACCATCAGTAGTTGTGGGCCGTGACGCCCGCATTTCAGGCGAAATGGTTGAACGGCTGGTGCTGGGAACCCTGGTAGCCGCAGGAGTTGACGTGATTGATACCGGCCTTTCCACCACCCCCACAGTTGAAGTAACCGTAATAGCACTGAATGCCTCAGGTGGCATTATCATCACTGCGAGCCACAACCCACGGCAATGGAATGCGCTGAAGTTGCTCAACGAAAAGGGTGAATTTCTGAACGAATATGAAGGACGGCAAATTATTGACATGGCAGAAACCGGCGGGTTTTCATTTGCGGATATTAACAATCTGGGTTCGTACCGCCGCGAAGAAAACACCATTGACCAACATATTGAGAGCATACTGAAACTTCCTTTGGTTGATGGAGCAACCATCCGCCAAGCGAAGCTAAGAATCGTTGTGGATGCCGTGAACTCTACCGGAGGCATTGCCATCCCAAAATTGCTCAGAGCACTAGGTGTTCAGGAAATAATAGAATTGTATTGCGAACCCAATGGCCATTTCCCGCACGATCCGGAGCCCATCCCCGAAAACCTTTCTGAGATTTCGGCGATTGTGAAGAAAAGCAATGCCCATCTTGGTTTTGTTGTTGATCCTGATGTGGATCGCCTGGCCATTGTAGATGAAAACGGCGATATGTTTGGCGAAGAGTACACATTGGTTGCAGTTACTGACTATGTTCTCAGCCATCAGAAAGGAAACACTGTTTCCAACCTGAGTTCATCAAATGCTTTGAAGATAGTAACCGAAAGGCATGGCGGCAGTCATTTTGCATCGGCAGTAGGCGAGGTGAATGTAGTTGAAATGATGAAAGCTAACAATGCCGTTATAGGTGGTGAAGGAAACGGTGGCATTATCTATCCCACATTGCATTACGGCCGCGATGCATTGGTGGGCATCGCGCTTTTCTTAACGCAACTTGTTAAATCCGGTAAAAGCTGTTCCTCGCTGCGCTCCACCTTTCCTGACCTGCATATTTCTAAAAACAAAA
Source organism: Bacteroidales bacterium (assembly GCA_014860575.1). NCBI lineage: Bacteria > Pseudomonadati > Bacteroidota > Bacteroidia > Bacteroidales > Bacteroidales bacterium. The sequence goes on along the minus strand of JACZJK010000052.1, from coordinate 157,246 downwards.
TCCAATTGGATGATGCAATCAACCTGGATGATGTTTTGAAAAAGATCGAAAAAAAATATATCAACCAGCCTAAAAATACAATTGACGGGATCAGAATTGAATTTGATAATGACTGGGTTCACTTAAGGAAATCTAACACCGAGCCAATCATACGCATTTATGCCGAGAGCGACTCCATGCACAAAGCTGAGGTGCTGGCCCGCAAACTCATTGATGATATCAGGGAAACCATTAAGCCTGAACCGGAATAAACTCTACCTAACGCCGAATACTATGCCTGTAAAACGAAGCAAGCGCAGGAAAAAAGTCAAATTCAAGAAGATTACCTTCAAGGTCAGTGCGAACCAATTCAGCACATTGCAACGATACTGTGCAAAGCACGACCTTACTTCAAACAAGTTGATCAAGAAAGCGCTCAAAGTCTATCTTGAGCGGTTCGGGCCAGTAATTGAAAAACACCCGGTCAAAATCAGCGAAAAGCAACTGACCATCTTCGATGTCGGGGCTGATGAATCGGATGCCGCAGCAATGGCTTAGAAAAACTACGCTTTACAGGGCAATAAGGTTTCGCACCTGCATTATCATGCAATACCATAAGCCATTGGGGCAATCAGGTTAAGGTTTGCACATTGCCTTTTCGTTGAGTAACACACACTCATGCGATAATATGTTACTCTAATTGATCTTTCCATTCTGATAATTACTATTTTAAGCTAAGTAAAGTGAAAAAGTCAGGGCAAAGTTGAGTCTAAAATGCGAAAAAGTCGGGGCAAAGTTTGACCGAAAATAACAAAAAAACGGGGCTAAGAATGAGTTGTGTGATGGAATATTGAAGCTTATCCTCAACATTCAATTTAATTTCCTCAAACCAAACGCCGAACACTGAAAACCAAACGTCGAACGCTGAACGCCAAACCTACTTCCCCATCCCCTCAAACGGCGTCCGGTTCAGAATGGAGCGCCCCAGCGTAACCTCATCGGCAAATTCAAGATCGTCGCCAACTGCTACGCCGCGGGCAATAGTGGTTACCAGCGTGCCGAAGTGGTTGATCTTTTTATAAATGTAGTAATTGGTTGTGTCGCCTTCAATGGTTGCCGGCAAAGCCATGATGATTTCTTTGATGCCTTCCTTTTCGATGCGGCTTACAAGTGATGACATGTTAAGGTCAGAAGGGCCGACTCCCTGGATAGGCGAGATGATTCCACCCAGTACATGATACAGTCCACGATATTGGGAGGTGTTTTCGATGGCCATGACATCACGGATATCCTCAACAACACAAATCACGGTTTGCTCCCGTCTAGGATCGGCACAAATCTGGCAGGTTTCAGCATCTGCGATATTATGACAGGTCTTGCAATAGCAAACCTGGTCGCGCAGCCTGATAATTGCTTCGCCTAATAGTTTGGCCTCGCCATTTTCTCCTTTCAGGATATGCAGGCAAAGGCGTAAGGCGGTTTTACGCCCGATGCCCGGCAATCTCGAAAGCTGGTTTACAGCCTGCTCCAATATTTTTGATGAGTATTCGGTCACAATGAAGTAAAAAAGGATACCGTGCAAAAGTACAGATTAAACTAAGAACCATGTCTGAAAACTCATATCAAAATTGCAACAATGTGGCTAAAGCCAGGATCTCTGTGTTCTTATATGACTGATGTCTCAAAGCTCTAGGTTTTATCGTTTTTGTCATTCTGAGAGAAGCGAAGAATCTGTTTTACAATTATATAGAGATCCTTCACTTCGTTCAGGATGACAAGATACAACCTTATGAGACAGCCTCATTGAAATTAGAGTAAGTTGCGAGGCTTTAGCCGCATTAAACAACTTCAGAAATAGACTCAACCAAGAAATCTGCAAAAGGCATAATTTCGTTACTTTTGCCCGTTACGTTCACAACGCCGTAACATAAATCATAACTGATGGAAATCCTACTCATCATTGCCGCCCTGCTTATTGGTTTCATAGTTGCATACCTTTGGCTGGGTTCGCAACACAGGGCAAAACAAAAACAACTTGAAGAAACACTGCAACATCTTGAAAAGGAAAAACTAAACCTGCTCAGTGAAAAAGACCGGCAAATTGCCGTATTGGATCAAAGAGTGCTGAACCATACCGAAGAAAATGAAAAGCTGCTTGTTGAATTAGTTGCAAGCCGCGAGCAGCTTAACGAAAAAAATTCAATGCTGGCGCGCATGCAAGCCATTCAGGAACAAATGCAGGAAAGGTTCGAAAACCAAAAACAGGAACTCAGCGGCTTGCAGCAAAAATTCACACTCGAGTTCGAGAACCTGGCCAACAAGATTTTTAAGCAGCACAGCCAGGATTTTATGAGTGCAAGCGGAAAAAACCTCACCGATATGATCAGCCCTCTCAAAGAGCGGCTGCAATCTTTTGAAAAAAAGGTTCAGGATGCCTATGATGTGGAGCGGCATGACAAAATCAGCTTAAAAGAGGAAGTCAAACATCTTGTTGATTTGAACCGCAAACTGAGCGAAGACGCCGAAAACCTTACCAGGGCTCTCAAAGGCGATTCGCAGAAACAGGGCAACTGGGGCGAAGTAGTGCTTGAAAGAGTGCTTGAACGCTCAGGCCTGACTAAAGGCATTGAGTTCGAAACCCAGTTGACAACCAGGGGTGAAGAAGGCCAGTTACTCCGCCCCGATGTGGTTGTGCGCCTCCCTGAAAACAAACATCTCGTGATTGATTCCAAGGTGTCGCTGGTGGCCTATGAAAATTTTATCCGCTGCGAAGACGAGATGGAGAAAGCCCGTTATATGCGTCTGCATGTTGATTCCATCCGGGGTCATATTAAAGGATTGAGCGAGAAAGGTTACCAGACTGCCAGCGCCTTTGACAGCCCTGATTTTGTGCTGCTTTTTCTCCCGGTTGAGTCTGCATTCAGCGCTGCCCTACAAAGTGATCCTGAATTGTTTTCATACGGCTGGGAACGCAAAATTGTGATTGTGAGCCCAACGACTTTGCTGGCTACGCTCAAAACGGTTTCCTCAATCTGGAAGCAGGAAAAGCAAACACAAAATGCGTTGGAAATTGCAAGGCAAGGCGGCAGTTTGTATGATAAATTTGTCGGCTTTATTGAAGACCTGCAAAAGCTTGGCAATCAGTTGAACACGGTTCAGAAAACCTATGAAGAGGTTAACAAAAAATTGATTTCCGGCAGTGGCAACCTCGTTGGCCGTGCCGATAAACTCCGAAGGCTGGGTGTTAAGGTTGTAAAGAAACTGCCTACACAATATCTAATTACCGATAATGATGATGAAGAAGAACTATCCGAGGCGCAGCCGGTCTGAGCAGATTGTTTATGGTGTGCATTCTGTAACCGAAGCAATGAATTCAGGCAAAGACATTGAAAAGGTGATCATACAGAACAACCTGCAGGGCGAATGGATCCCGGGTCTCAGGAAAGTGCTGAACGAACGCGAAATACCTATGCAATTTCTCCCAGCCGAAGCTATGAACCGCATTGTTCAGGGAAACCACCAGGGAATTGCAGCATTTCTTTCACCGATACAATACCAGGATATTGAATCTATTATTCCATGGATTTACGAAGCAGGCTCAGTGCCGCTCATTCTCGTGCTCGACCGCATCACCGATGTAAGGAATATGGGCGCCATTGCCCGAACCGCAGAATGTTGCGGGGTGGATGCCTTGGTAATCCCGGCAAGAGGATCGGCACAGATCAATTCCGATGCTATAAAAACTTCATCTGGCGCATTGTTGAACATTCCTGTAGTTCGCAGTATGAACCTGAAAACTACGATCAATTACCTTAAACAAAGTGGTTTGAAGATTATTGCTGCCACTGAAAAAAGCGATAAACCGCTCTGGAACTTCGATTTTACCGAACCGGTTGCACTCATTTTAGGCGCTGAGGATACAGGTGTGTCGCCTGAATACCTCAAGCTTTGCGATGGTGTTGGCATGATTCCGATGCAGGGACAACTTGCCTCGCTCAACGTATCAGTAGCGGCCGGGATGTTCCTATACGAGGTAACAAGGCAACGTAAAGTCTGATTTTGTCACAGGCCCCCAATGTTGAAAACGCAAACATCCATTCTCTCCATCTTCAATCGCTATGTGATCCTGTTCATCATGCTTGCGTATGGCATCCTCTTTTTACTTTTCAAAAGTCCTGGCGATAAATACGATCGGTTGATCATCAACGACGGCAAAGGATATTATGCCTACCTGCCTGCATTGTTCATTTACCAGGATCTTGAGTATGGATTTGTTGAGTATTATGAATCAACATACTATGCATCAGATGAGAACCCAACGTATTTTAAAGAGTTTCGTTTTCAGTACCGTGGCGAAACTGTAAACAAAACTTTTACAGGAATTGCTATCCTGATGCTGCCATTTTTCCTCATTGCACATTTGCTTGCCTTGCTTTTTGGCATGGCGGATGGGTATTCGATGATCTATCAGTATGCTATTGGCTTCTCAGTGTATTTTTATTTAGGCCTGGGATTGCTGCTGCTAAAGAAATTGCTGGGCTATTTTTCAGCCACAAAAAGCCTGATTTCATTGGTGCTTGTTGCGATTTCGTTGGGAACCAACCTTGTGTATTATACCGTGGTGGAAGGCACTATGCCCCATGTGTACCTGTTCTTTCTTGTGAACCTGTTTTTATTGCAAGCCTATCGTGCGATCCATGAAAAGCAAACTGTTTTTTTCCTGGGCGCTGCAGTTGCATTCGGACTTGTATTGATTACCAGGCCACAAAATGGCTTAATAGTTTTAGCGCTGCCGCTTCTTACCGGAAGTTTTACAAGGTTCTCAGAAGCGGTTGTATTCCTTTTCAAAGAGAAATTTCTCTTTTTGAAAACCCTGGTTGTGTTAAGCGGGGTCATTGCGTTACAGGTGGTGTTGTGGTATGCGCAAACTGGCTATTTCCTTGTTTATTCATACGGAGATGAAACTTTCAACTTCCTGAACCCGCAGATCATCAATATACTCTGGAGCTTTGAAAAGGGCTGGATGATTTATACACCCCTGTCATTTCTTGCATTACTGGGAGTAGTGCAAATGGCCAGGACGAATATCTTTCGGGCTGTTTCTTTTATGTTTGCATTTCTTGCCATTACCTATGTGGTATCCAGTTGGTGGGTATGGCATTATACATCACAGTTTGGGCAAAGGGTTTTTATTGATTTTTACGGATTGCTTGCAATAGCCTTGCTCATGGGATTCTCTTTATCTGAGAACCGGATTTATCAGTTTGCCTTGAAAATTATTATTGGCTTGCTGGTTGTTTTGAACCTGTTTCAGTTTTATCAGCATGTTCATTGGGTGTATCCTGCCGGACCGGTAACATGTCAAAGCTATGTTAACAACTTCTTCAGGATCACACCACAAACGGCGGTGATGATACCCGGGAAGATCATAAAAACCACCACTGTTTTCAACTTCCCTGAAAAAGATTCTGTCGCCGGTAACGACATATCTCATGATATCAAACTTACGACACAGCGGCTTGAACCTAATTCCATCGCTCATTTGTTTACCGCAACCTATGGAAATCTTGGATTTGGTGATGAAACGATTATTAAAACCATCCTGGATGTCTGGAGTTGCCATGATGCCGGCCTGAGCCTCCGCATGGATTTTTACAGGCGTGGAGAAAAAGTTAGCGATTACATTTCCAGGATTGAGAGGAATTTGCAATGCGATAAATTAAACCAGGTTGAAATTGCTGTGTTCCTTCCGCTTGTATTTGACAAAAACGATTCTGTGAGGGTTTCGCTATTTTCACCAGTTGCATTGAACATTGGAACCGGCGCAGCAAAGGCTATGTTTGTTGAAGTGCTGCCAGAAGCTAATCTTGGATGGATCGAACAGCCGCTAAATTCGATTCAATCAATAGCGACACTTTGCTGCAATATGGAAAATTGCAGCGAAGAATTCGTTTTACCACAATTGGGCAGGATGCATGAAAATGATTCCAAAATATCTGCGATGATCAATCAATCGCAGCCTTTTGGCGCCGGATTCAGACAAGCAGTTGATAGCCTTTTTTCTGGTCCCAACCGGGCAATGCGTGTCAGGGCTTCAGTTTTCACACTTACGGAAATTCATGATGCAGTGCTTGTAAGCACAATTACTGCCGGAGAACGGACATTGTTTTACGGTGAAATTGCTTTTGAGTCTATGATCCCGGGAGAATGGAATCAAATTGAGTTAACAACTGAATTGCCGTTTTATAGTGATGAGGATCAGGAAATCTTAACTTATTTTTGGGATAAATCTCCAGTCAGCACGTGGTTTATTGACAGCCTTTGTATTGAATTTATAACACTGAACGACAGACAAATCCTGCCATTAAAAGTTCGGACGGATGTGCAAACCGCGAAATTGCTTTCTCACTTGACCGATACTGTTTTGCTTGATAAAAATGCACCCTTTTATGGGCCTTCGCAAATTTCTTTGAGTGAAGTTACCGGTTGCGAACCTTTCAGCTTAATAATTGAAGCGGAAGTTATGAGCGATTCCTGGTTTCCGGAAGTCTCGCTTGTAGCAGCGCATTACAGCGATTCCAGCCTGGTAAAATATAAAGCCGAGTATATTAACTCGCTCACGCTTAAAGACAGGTGGAAGAAGCTTGCTTTTGAAATAGCGGTTGATTCCTGCCTGCTGGAAGATGACTTTTTACGTCTGTATTTCTGGAATTCAGCCAGGGATGAAATATTCAGGGTAACTAACTTTAACATAACGGCTTCAACAACTCTAAAAACCGGGCTTTGAATTGTTAAACCTCTCAGGTTCTAAGCAGGAAAGCCATATTTTTGCGCCTATGGAACAAAAAGACCAATATAAAATTCATCTCTGGCTGATTCTCACAATAATTGCCACTGCTGCTGTGTTGCGCTTCATTCATTATGCAGATTTTTCACTTTCAAATGATGAGCTGAGCGCCCTGGTCAGGATTCAGTTTGACACTTTCAAGGATTTGGTTGACAAAGGCTTTTATGTTGATGGTCACCCCGGAGGAATACAGGTGTTTCTTTATTACTGGGTGAAACTGTTTGGCGACAGCGAAGCCAGCCTTCGTTTTCCTTTTGTGGTGATGGGCGTGCTTGCTGTTTGGTTTGGCTATTTAACTGCCCGTTTATGGTTCGGAAAAACCAGTGCTTTGTTTGTGGCTGTTTGTCTTGCATTACTTCAATTCCCGATCCTATACAGCCAGATTGCAAGGCCATACGGTTCGGGTCTGTTCTTATCTATGCTGACTGGCTACTTCTGGACACGCGTCATTTTTCACTTTGATGCCGGGTCAAACCGTAAATATTTTGATACTATCGCCTATACGGTAGCCACTGCAGCGATGATGTACAATCATTATTTCAGCTTTCTTACAGCATTTGTTATGGGTTGCAGCGGACTTTTCCTGCTTCGAAAGGAAAACAGATTTTATTATCTTGGTGCAGGCCTGGCTGCGGCATTACTTTTTACCCCGCATATTTACATTACCCTGAACCATTTGAGCATTGGCGGCGTAGGGCTCTGGCTCGGAAAGCCTGAAAACGACTGGTTGCTGGAACACATTGCTTATCTTTTTAACAATTCTGTCTGGGTGATGGTGATGGTAGCTTTCATTTCATTATCAGGCTTTTTAAGCAGCCAAAAGCTTAGCAAAAAGAATTGGACCCTAAGGCTCCTTGCAATTATCTGGTTTATTGTTCCAATTGCCACAGGTTTCTTTTACTCCCGCTTTGCGAACCCGGTGCTTCAGCATTCAGTAGTTATATTTTCGTTTCCATTTCTGTTGTTTTTCCTTTTCTCATTTCCTTTCTGGAACCTCGATTTTAAGAGGCTCGCGATGCTGTCTTTGCTCGCACTTGCTATTTTAGGTTCGACAGTAATTCACAACAAGTATTACAGCACACAGCATTTCGGAGAGTTTAAAGATGTAGCTGCCCGCATCGTGGAATGGGATAAGCAGTATGGTGAAGCTGCTATAACACGGGCAATAAGTGTTAACAATTCTTTTTATATTGAATATTATCTGAAACATTTCGATGCTAATCCTGAATTCAAGCAATATGACAACAGGGGAGGACGTGATATTTTTGAACTGAAAAACATTTTGTCCTCCTCACAAACAAACTATTTTGTGTATGCCTGGACCAAAATGGTTCCATACGAAACACATGACCTTATTGAGTTTTATTACCCGTTTGTAGTCTATCATATAGATTATGAAGGTCTATCGGCAATAACACTGTTTTCGAAAAGCCCTGATTTTGCGATTGACAAACCTGAACCTGTATTCAGCATTCAAAGCAATTTTAATTCTGATGACCTTTGGCGGGCACCAGTTTCAGCTCTTGATACTTCCAAAGTTTATCGGGGTAAATATAGCATTCTTATGAACCCTGAAATTGAATACGGGCCAACCTTTGAAGTTCCAGCCGGTGATATCAATATGACAGAAGGCTGTACCGTTAAAATCCGCGCAATGGTCAATTCACCGCTCGAAAGCAGCAAGGCGCTCATCGTTTTCTCACTTGAACAATGGGATGCCCCTGTTTATTCATGGGTTGCTTCTTCGGTTTCAAATTACGCCGTCCCAAATGAGTGGAGCCCCGTTTTTCTAACTGTTCCCGTAAATGAGCTCAGATCTACGCGTGACATCTTAAAAATCTATATTTGGAACCCAGGCAAGGAGCATCTTTTTGTTGATGATATTCACATTGAAGTTTTTGATCCCTGAGATTGTTTGCCCGCTTAAATATTACACTCTTTGATATGTTGTGAACCAGCGCTGCAAAAATAATTTTTATCAAATACTTGGGTATGATTCTTTAAATTGTAATTTTGCATTGTTATTTTGTTAACATTGTTACACTGTTCACATTTAATAAACTTTCTAAAACATTTTAACCATGGACCTGGAAAAAATCATTGCAAACCTGGAAAAAAAACATCCCGGAGAAATTGAGTACCTGCAGGCAGTTCGCGAGGTATTGGAATCAATCGAGGAAATTTACAATCAGAATCCTCAGTTTGAAACTGCCAATCTTATAGAAAGATTAGTAGAGCCCGACCGGGTATTGGCTTTTAAAGTTCCCTGGGTAGATGACAGTGGAAAAACACATGTTAACCTTGGATACAGAGTCCAGTTCAACAATGCAATCGGACCCTACAAAGGCGGTTTGCGTTTTCACCCAAGTGTGAACCTCAGCATTTTGAAATTCCTTGGGTTCGAGCAAATTTTTAAAAACAGTCTTACCACACTGCCTATGGGTGGAGCCAAGGGCGGTTCAGACTTTGACCCAAAAGGAAAATCCAGCAATGAAATCATGCGTTTCTGCCAGGGCTTTATGCTCGAACTCTGGAAGATTATCGGACCTGATATGGATATTCCTGCCGGCGATATCGGCGTAGGTGGCCGTGAAATTGGTTACCTGTATGGCATGTACAAAAAACTCACCTGCGAACATCATGGTGTTCTCACAGGCAAAGGCCGCAACTGGGGTGGCAGTTTGATCCGTCCTGAAGCCACCGGATTTGGAAACGTATATTTCTGTCAGGAAATGCTCAAAACCAAGGGTGAAACTCTGGAAGGAAAAGTGGTTGCAGTTTCCGGATTTGGCAACGTTTCATGGGGTTCAATCATTAAGATCAATCAATTGGGTGGTAAAGTAGTTACTATTTCAGGCCCCGACGGTTACATCTATGATCCTGAAGGTATCACCGGCGAAAAAGTAGATTACCTGCTTGAATTGCGTGCTTCGAATCAGGATATTTGCAAACCTTATTCATACGAATTCCCCAACTCACAATTCCATCAGGGAAAACGCCCCTGGGAAGTGAAGTGCGATATAGCGCTCCCATGCGCAACGCAAAATGAACTGGATGGCAACGATGCACGTACACTCGTGAAAAATGGTGTGATTGCCGTTTCAGAAGGTGCCAATATGCCAAGTACACCTGAAGCGGTTGAATTTTTCCTTGAAAATAAAATACTCTTTGGGCCCGGAAAAGCTGCAAATGCCGGTGGCGTAGGTACTTCAGGACTTGAGCAGAGCCAGAACGCAATGAAATTAAGCTGGACTGCCGAAGAAGTTGAAAAACGCTTACATGAAATTATGATCAATATCCATGCTTCATGTGTGAAGTATGGCAGTGAACCCGATGGTTTTGTTAACTACGTGAAAGGCGCAAATATAGCCGGCTTCATGAAAGTTGCCAACGCCATGATTGACCAGGGTGTAATCTAAAAGATAGTTTTTATAAGGTTGGTTAATAATGTGGTTTGGAGTCGTTCCGAAAGGAGCGGCTCTTTTTTATTTGGACGCTGTCAGGTTCTGCGAACGCTGACAGGTCCGTATGGAAGATTCAATCGTGCCTCAGCGCCCTCACCGGGTCAATACGGGCAGCGCGCGATGCGGGGTATAATGCGGCTGCCAGGCTGATCAGAACCGAGAAAGCAATTGCACCAGCAATGAGCCAGAGCGGGAAATAAAACAGGTTCACAGGTTCAACACCTTCGGGGATCAATTGGGCATTCATCACCAGATTGGCGATGCGGGTGACGATCCAACCCAGCACCAGGCCTGCAGCAGCGCCTGTAATGCCAATTACTGAAGCTTCCACAAAAAATATCATCCTTATTTCCTGCTCGCTTCCACCAATGGCCTTAATGATCCCAATCTCACGGGTGCGCTCAAGAATTGACATCACCATAGTGTTGATGATGCCAAGCCCTGCAACAATAAGTGCAATCGCGCCAATGGCCCCCAGGGCCGAATTAATGATCAGAAAGGCACGTTTGATTTCCTGAAGCTGATCGGCAATTGTAAATACCCCCACTTCCATTTCTTCGAGTTTTGATTTTACACTTACCATGTGTTTCATGTCTTCAAGCCTGACGTGGATTGAGCCATAGGTGCCTTCCTTTTTACTGGCATCAAGCAAGTCCCAAACGCTCGTAAAACCAAGTCGTGGAATGTTTTCAGCGGTTCGAACTGGAATGATCATGCTGCCGCTGAACATGTTTGAAGCAAACTGCTCTTTGCGCTTAAGTATGCCACCCACCTTGAGTTCGGTAATTGTTTCATCAAATGGGAGCAGCGGTTGGTTACGCATCACACTAAATAGCGCAGATGATACTTTTGCCTGGTTCAGGGACATGGAAACCAGGCTTATGTTTTTTCCGATCAGGGAATCAGCTTGCATGAATCTGACGCCACGGAGCGAGTCGGCTCGGGTCAATGTATTGTCATTTCCATCTTTCAGCAGCCGGATCTTAAAGTGCGAACTCAATGCTTCCTCACTAATGACTATAAGATCTGATGAATCGGATGGGCAGAACGATCCGGCAAGCAATTCGTTGAAAGGTTTATATTGACTGAGGGCGGCAGGCATTGCACTTATTGTAAAACTGGCAGAGTCGCCCATGAATTTTACCCGTGCCGGGAATTCAAGATTTGGGTATGCAAGCGCTACACCGGAAATTCCTTTAATTGCCTGCAGCACTGAATCTGTCAAGGGCTTTTCTTCATCTTTTAATGCTTCAGCCATTTGCCCGGTATCGCCGGCAGCAAGCTTTTCAAAATCCACTTGCCTAGGTGTTACGGTGATGCTTGTAAAAAGATCGTTGCTGGCAAAGGCATCGGTTATATTTTTCTGCATACCGGTTCCAAAAGAAACCATTGATGTGAGTGCGCCAATGCCGATCACCACGCCAAGGATTGTGAGCAATGTGCGAAGCTTTGTTCGCCACAGGTTCGAAAAGCCCAGCATGACCATATCATTAAGATTCATAGACCCTCCTTTTTTGAATGGTTTCGGCAATACGGCCATCTTTTAACCTGATGATTGTGTCAGAAACTTTTTCTGCTGTTTCAAGATCGTGAGTAACAAGTATAATTGAAAGGCTATGATTTTTGTTCAAATCCATCAGCAATGCCATAATTTCGGCTGATGTTTCACTATCAAGGTTGCCGGTAGGCTCATCGGCAAGCAGTACCTCTGGACTGTTAGCAAGCGCCCTGGCAATTGCCACACGCTGGGTTTCGCCACCCGAAAGTTCATCAGGGCGGTGGGTAAGCCGGTTTTCAAGGCCCATTTTAACCAGCAGTTCAGTTGCTTTGTTTTTTCTTTTGCTTCGAGGCATTCCGCCGAAAGTCAAAGCCAGCTCAACATTTTGAAGTGCATTGAAGGAAGGGATCAGATTAAAAGATTGAAAAATCATGCCTACTGAGAATCGGCGGTGATTTGCCATTTCTGATCTGGACATTTGCGCCAGGTCTTTTCCGTTGAAGAAAATGCTGCCAGTTGTGGCTTTATCCAGTGCACCCACAAGGTTGAGAATGGTAGATTTCCCGGAACCTGATTTGCCTACAATTGCAAGGAATTCACCTTCCTGCATCGCAAATGAAACATCTTGCAGCGCAGGAATGATGATTTGCCCTTTTTTGTATGACCTTCCAAGTTTAAGCGTTTGTATAAGTGTCACAATATTGGTTTTATGTAATTATTGCCTGCGGGACAAAAGTAGGAAGTTCCGCTTACAGCGCTTCATTTGGGCCAGAAAAAATGCTAAGAAGGCAACAATAAGAGTTCAGTTCAATTTTTGAACCAGTAGTATTCAACTAAAAAATGATGATAATATTCCAAAATGGGTTTGAGATTCCTCACCGCCGCGGCGGTGAGGAATCTCCTTCTAGTTTACCGGACACTACTGTTTCTGAACCTAAACTCAATGATTGTTAATCAGAACAAAAGCTTGAGCGATAAATGAAAACTCCTGTCGAAAGTCCTGAATCCACGAAAAGTATCCAGATCATGTGAGGCGCCGTCTTCGCCCCGCGTGATGGATTCCTTGTCAAACAAATTATAGCAGTTCATGTGTGCCTGTGCGTGCATGTTGCCAATCGTAAAACTGTAGGTGGCAAACAGATCAGTCAGATGATAACCCGGAATCCTGTAAGGCTGGTTTCTGTCAGCAGCATTGTTACGGCCTGCCGGATCGAAATTGGCATAAAGCCTGTCGTAATACACCCACTCAGCTGCCAGGGTAAGATCATCCCAGATTTTATAAGAAGCTGTGAGGAAAATCTGAGTTTGCGGGGCATCGCCTACATACAGCCCTTTGGCATAAACTTCAGTAGTTCCCGCGGGAGCCTGGTTATCGTCGTACAACTCTGCAATCACATCATTCTGCCATTTCCATTGGCCGATGGATGCGCTAGCACCATAAGTAAAGCGTTCGCCTGAAACGGAATACGCTTCCAGTTCAAGCCCATTATGCCATGCATCCAATCCACGCACAAGGGCACGGGTCATGGTGGAGTCAACGAGCTGCACATTTTCCATTGAAAGCAGCGATTTGTCCATCCAATAAGTTGAGTAGGCATTCATACGCAAAGCAATGTTGCGGTTCGAAAAGCCATAGCCAATTTCACCGGCTGCGATACGCTCATTTTTAAGATCACGGGCTATGGCGTTCGAGAAATTCACAAACACGAACTTATAATAGGGTTCCCGCGAATAATAACCGGAGTTTGCATAAATATGGTGCATGACGTCCAGGTTAAATACAGTTCCGGCTTTAATATCAAATCCTTGTCGGCTTACCTGCCGGCTCCGGATATTTTCAACATAGTTATACCGATCTTCGCGTTGAAACCAGGTGTTTGAAAGGGTTCCTGCAAGAAATGCTGTTCCGGCGTCGTATGAATATTCAAGTTGGCCAAAAGCGCTTGCATAACTAACCAGGGCTCCATTGTCAACCTTTATCACATCGCCTGTATTCTTTATCATTCGCCTTCCCGACTGACCTTCGATTGCCCAAGCATAATCTTCAATCCAGAATTGTCCGCCCATTAAATCATCAATTTCTTCGCGAAGGCGGGATTTGAAATCACGAACATGCACTCCGGCAGTAAGTTTTGTATTTTCATTTATCTGATGGTCGAAATTGCTCAGAATACCATACCAGTAATGCGTTGCCAGGTAATTTGTTAAAATAACCTTGCTGTAACCACTAAGTGTTTCGCCTCCGGAAGTAGTAAATTCATCGGTGTGTGTACTATTAAGTTCATGAATAGCCTCCCAGTCAATCTGGTTGTTTTTCCGGATCGCAAAAGCCGGCAGGTTATCAAACGCCTCGGTAAACCGGCCACCACCATGCCCGAAAGAATAATACGCAGATGTTGCGAGAAACGATTTTTCGGAAATATTCCAATAATGGTTCAGCGTCATTTGAGGTTTGTGGTAGAAGTTTTCATTTACACTGATCACCTTGCCATTAAACATTCCCCAGTTGGGATTGTATTTGTTGCCGAATTTCAGATACTCGTCCTGTGTAAGACCATACGATCTTTGTCCATGCCTCTCGGGCGAACCAAGCGCTGTAAACACAAGCTTATGTTCAGAACCCAGATTCTTACTTATAGATAGATAGTAAGCCCAGCCATCAACATGCGTTGCATCTGCAAAACCACTGCCGGTGGTTCGTGAACCAAGAAACTGAACAGCGAATCCATTGTCCATCAGCCCTGAAGAAAGACTGAGCATAGTTCGCTTCAATCCGAAGTCAGAAATACCCTGTGTAATTGAACCACCTTGCCGAACATCGGTAGTCCTTGTAATTATATTGATGGTTCCGCCTACCGAATTAACGGCAACTTTGGAGGCGCCAAGGCCGCGTTGAACCTGAATGCTCTGCGTGGCATCTGCAAGCCCTGCCCAGTTCGACCAGTATACCAAACCGTTTTCTACACTGCTCACCGGCACACCATTCAGCAGCAAAGCAACATTTTCCTGTTGAAAACCCCTTATTGTGACCCGTGCATCACCAATTCCTCCCCCGAATTTGGTAGCATAGACTCCGGGAACACGTTTCATTATTTCAGGATATTCCTGGCTTCCATTACGTTGCTCAATCAAAGCGGCAGACAGGTTGGTCGCAGCTACAGGTGTTTGTCTGTCTGTAGCCGTTGAAGCTATTACATTGATTTCTTCCAGACCAATGATTCTCTCATCCAGTCCAATGATACCAAGATCCAGCACTTGGTTGGGATCAAGTTTCACTGGTACTTCTTTCGGTTCGTATGCAATATGATTGAAGACAAGCAGGTATTTTCCAGGCTTCAGGTTCAGACTGAAACTTCCATTGGCATCGCTGATAGCGCCGGTTTTCTCGTTAGAAACCATTGCTGAAGCACCAGAGATATTTAAACCGCTTTTGTTATCAATGACTTTGCCATGCACTTCTGATTGTGCGTTTATGAACTTGACTTGAAGTATGAAAAAGATAAAGATTGCAAAGATTCTCATTGCGTTGAGTATTTTGAGTCAGACAAAAAAAACTGAAAACATTGTCTTCAGGGCATACATCAACAGCAGTGAGAATAGAGGGGAGCTCCCTGGTAACTCTCAGATACTTTTCTTCTTCCATCCAGACTTTAACTGTCGGTTCCGGAATTGCACCAGATCAGTCCCATTATTATGTAACAGGAGTCGCGGACTCTCACCGCCGGTCGGGGATTACGCCCTGCCCTGAAGAAAATACGCTGCAAAGATAGAAAGTTTGAGAAATCAGGTCTGCATTTTGGATTAATTACTGTTCTAAAAGCAGCATGCAGGTGGGCCATCAGATGAATAGTTTCAGGCGATTGGAAAAAATAATAATATTTGCAGCCGCATGTCGTTATTGATTTGTTAAAACCAGTTAACACTCATTCATACCCCGTGAAAAAGCTCATACTACCAACAATCCTCAGTTTATTTTTGTTAGGAATTCAGCAGGTAACGTTTGCTCAGATTGGGGGCAATGCTACCTACAAATTTCTGAGCCTGCCGGCCTCGCCGCGAATCACTGCTATGGGCGGAGATTTTCTTGCGATAAAGGATTCAGATATCAACCTGGCATTAGCCAACCCTTCGCTGATTACATCAGGGATGAATAATAACCTGAGTTTGAATTTTGTGGATTATTTCAACGATATCAATTACGGAACAGTTTCCTATGGACGGAACTTTGAAAATTTTGGAACCTTTGTTGGTTCGGTTCAATACATTGATTATGGAAGGTTTACTTATGCCAATGAAGCAGGTGAAACCTCCGGAAATTTCAGGGCAGGTGAAACTGCATTGATCATTGGCTGGGGAAGGCAACTTGACTCAGCGTTCAGCATAGGCGCTAACTTTAAATCAATTTTTTCATCTCTTGAATCTTACAGCTCGTTTGGACTTGCCGTGGATGTTGCAGGTTCTTATCAGTCGCAGAATGGGATGGTGGTTTCATTGCTCGCCCGCAACATTGGCACCCAGTTGGTAAGCTACGACAATGGCAATAGGGAAGCCTTGCCATTCGACCTGCAACTCGGACTTTCCAAACGACTGGAGCACATGCCTTTCAGGTATTCGATTCTTCTCACCCATCTACACAAATGGAACCTCACGTATGATGATCCCACAAAAGTAAAAACCGACCCATTTACCGGGGAAGAGATCAAGGATGATAAATTTATGGAATTCCTTGATCAGGCCATGCGCCATGTAGTTTTTGGCGCTGAGTTTCTGCCAACTAAAAATTTCAGCGTACGTTTAGGTTATGACTATCGCCGCCGCCAGGAATTAAAGGTAGATTCAAGGGTTTCCACTATTGGTTTATCGTGGGGTTTTGGTATTCGTATCTCCAAATTTCAGTTCAACTATGCCCGCAAGGCATATCACCTGGTCGGATCGCCAAACTTTATCAGCATTAGCACCAACCTTTCGGAATTCCTTTGAGATTTATATGTGCAAAAGAATCAACTACAGCGGATTGGCTGTAATCTCTGATTTGATAATCACCTCAATGGTAAACTGTACATCATCCTGATCGGTTTCACCAGCCATTGAAACAGTGAACTGCTCTTTATTATCGAGAATTGTTTGCACATTATCCCATTGACCGTTTGTATTGGCAAGGGTAAAAACTTTCCCAACAAATATATCCTCATTTTCAAAACTCCAGTTTTCCGGAACATAACCTGATGAAGAAACTGAGAAATCACAGGATACCAATGAAACAGGCTTATTGATACTTGTAACTTCAGCGGTTAGTTCTTTAACTTTTATTTCTTTAATCTTGTCAGCGTATTTCGCGAAATCCGAATCATCCATCGGATCAATAAATTCTGATTCAGAAAATGGATAACCAGTTAGGTTTTTTAGGCCGTCAGCTGGAACAATTACATTTAGGTTGGTTTTAAAGTTGGCATCAAAGTCAACATCCAGTTTATCGCAACCCGAGTAAATCATCAGTGCTGCAATAATCAGGAATAAAGGTTTAATTAGTTTTTTCATCTCAATTCAAAATTTTAAGGTTTCTTGTTGCAAAAATAAAACAACGCGCAAGGCAAATAGCTTGAATCATCATATTTTTTTAATATGATTATTTTTTCTTCCTTCCAGAAATCAGGATATGAAATGCATCTGGGTGGCG
Organism: Bacteroidales bacterium; assembly: GCA_014860575.1. NCBI lineage: Bacteria > Pseudomonadati > Bacteroidota > Bacteroidia > Bacteroidales > Bacteroidales bacterium. Next base: position 139,781 of record JACZJK010000052.1, on the reverse strand, counting down.
GAAGGTGATTGATCAATTATGTAATTACATGGTAGCAGAGGATTGCGTAGTTTTGCAAATCAAAATTCTGAACACGCAAATGCAAACCACCATTGACCCCAAAGCCGGTTATTGTTTCGGTGTTAAAAATGCGATAGGACAGGCTGAGGCTATGCTGGAAGAATATGGACAATTATACAGTCTTGGCGATATTGTGCACAATAAGGAAGAAGTTCAGCGATTAGGCAGCAAAGGTTTGAAGGTGATAGATTATGAAGAGTTCGGAAAACTCAGGAATTGCAAGGTGTTGATCCGGGCTCATGGCGAACCACCTTCCACTTATGAAATCGCCTATCAAAACAACATATTACTGATTGATGCCACTTGCCCGATTGTTAAACACCTGCAGGGAAATATAAAGGCTATGAATGACCTTGCATCTGAAACCAACAGCCAGGTAGTGATTTACGGTAAAAAGAACCATCCCGAGGTTAACGGACTTGTGGGTCAAACTGGTGCAACTGCAATTGTAGTTACCACCGAGGTTGACATTCAACAAATTGATCCGCAAAAATCGGTGCATTTGTATGCTCAAACAACCATGGATCCGCAAGGTTTTGAGCTGATGGCAGCTATGATCAAATCTTACCTCAAAGAGGTCAACACTGAGAACACATCTCATGTTTTTATTCACAACACAATTTGCCGGCAGGTTTCGAACCGCATTGAGCATCTGAAAAAATTTGCTGCTGAAAATGAATTATTACTTTTTGTAAGTGGTAACGAAAGCTCAAATGGGCGATTTCTTTTTGAAGTTTGCCGTAATGCGAATCCACGATCCTATCACATCGAAAGTCGGGACGACATTGACCCGGAATGGTTCTTAAACTTGAATAGCATAGGTATTACCGGTGCTACTTCAACACCTGTTCGGCAAATGAATGATGTAATGGATTTTATCGCCTCCCTGAATCTGAAGGCCTGAATCACTTGTTTCTTGATTGGAAATGGAAACCTGACAGTTGCAATAAGTCTACAAAAGAAAATTGCCACTGTCACTGCCACTGCCAACTGCTACTTCCTGGCCAATACCGGAAACCTGAGGGTCGCAAAATAAAAACTACCGAAGAAAACAGCAGTATAGAAAAGGTCGCCAAGCAGTGCATTACGAAAGAAAGGAATGGCAGCTACATAGCTTTGGATCAAACCGGCACCGGTCATTGGATACCCTACCATGCCCGAAGCCCAAACAGCAAAATTGGTAATCAAATAAAAAACAACGGAAGAGGCAAGCGAGGCCATAATTACGGTATGCAGCTTCACATTGCGTCGTAGATAGAAACCAACCAGAACGATGATGGCAAAACCGGCATACACAGCAAACATAGTCTGGTGGAAGCCAATTAAGATATCGCTGACAAGCAAGGCTGAGAAAGGAAGAGCAAAAGCAAGTTCTTTGCGTTTCATATATGTACCTGCAAAAATCGCCATGGCTGCCAGAGGTGTGAAATTAGGCCAATGGGGTATGAGACGTAAAACAACTGCCAGAATAATGATGCCGCTTACCAGGAAAAACTGTGGGGTGAAAATGCTTTTGTTCATATTGATCGTCTTAAAGGTTTAAGTTCAGCAAAGCGCAAAAGTAAAAAAATGATCTTTACCATTGGCCATTCAAAACATGTGTTTGAAAATTTCGCTGTAATTTCGCAGCGAATGTTGATAATTTGTGGGTAAACAAATGCGCTGTTGCCTTTGTTCAGCTTACTGACTGCAGTAATGAAACCATCACGTATGAAAAAAATATTATATTTTTCGATCCTTCTAATCTACGCTTTTATGAACCAATCCTGCACTAACGGTCGCGAAACCGTTGATCTAATCGTATATAACGCCAATATTTATACCGTTGATAAAGATTTCAGTGTCGCACAGAGCATGGCCATCCGAGATGGACTTATCATTGCTGTTGGCAGCGATAATGATATATCGGATCAGTATCATACTTCGAACCGTTTTGATGCCCGCAGCAAACCTATTTATCCGGGACTCATTGATGCACACAGTCATTTTACAGGATATGCTGCCGGATTGCAACGCGCCGATCTGCGTCATGCTTCTTCATTTGAGGAAGTGATTCAAATCATGCAACGCCACACCGAAAAGCATTCAACCGCCTGGCTTGTTGGTCGTGGCTGGGATCAGAACAACTGGCCAGGCGAGGAATTTCCCCCTCATCATAGCCTTTCAGAAGCTTTTCCTGATGTTCCGGTAGTTTTGATCCGTGTGGATGGCCATGCGGTTATTGCGAACCAGGAAGCCATGAACAGGCTTGCCATTGATAACAACAGCAGTTTTCCTGAAGGCGAGGCTATTTATAAAGAAGGGAAACTGGCTGGCGTTTTTCTCGAACACAGCGCCGATCGTTTCAAAGATGCCATTCCCCCTTTGGATCGTAGAGAGATGCTGGCTGCTCTCCGTGAAGCGCAGGATAATTGCATCAAAGCCGGCCTTACTTCTGTTTGTGATGCAGGTCTTGACAAGGAAATCATCTCATTGATTGACTCTTTGCAGCAATCAGGCGATCTCGACATACGTGTGTATGCCATGCTGAATCCAACTGATGAGAATATTGATTATTTTATAAAAAATGGCGTTTATAAAACTGATAAACTCGCGGTAAGATCCATTAAATTATATGCTGACGGGGCATTGGGTTCGAGAGGGGCGCGCTTGCTGGAACCCTATAGCGATGTTCCGGATCAATTGGGAATTTGGGTACATGATATACCCACAATGCAGAAATACAGTGAACTTGCGATTGAAAATGGCTACCAGATGATTATTCACGCCATTGGTGATGCAGCCACCCGGCGGATCATAGATGTTTACAGCGAATTCCTCCAGGGTAAAAATGACCTGCGCTGGCGTATTGAACATGCCCAGGTAGTACATCCCGAAGATTTTGACAGGTTTGGCCAGTATTCCATAATTCCTTCTATTCAATCCACCCACGCCACTTCCGATATGCACTGGGCTGGTTCCAGAGTAGGAGAGGAGCGCTTAAAATACAGTTATGCCCAGCAAAAGCTATTGGCACAAAATGGATGGTTGTCCAATGGAACTGATTTCCCGGTTGAGGAAATTTATCCGCTTTGGACTTTTTATGCAGCCGTTTTCCGTAAGGATCATAAAGGTTTTCCTGAAAATGGTTTTCAGATGGAGGATGCGCTGGATCGCACACAGGCCCTGCAAAGCATGACCATCTGGGCCGCCAGGGCTGCGTTTGAAGAGAATGAAAAAGGCAGCCTCGAACCGGGCAAATTGGCTGATTTTATCATGCTCGACCGTGATATCATGAAAGCGTCAGAGCATGAGGTACTGAAAACCAAAGTTGAAGCCGTTTGGATCGCAGGAAAATCAATGTTTGAAAGATAAAAAGCTTATCTGTAAAAAAATCATAACAAACTGGTTGCAACTTACATTCTTTAAACATTTCATCAGTGGCTGGCGTTTATTATCGAAAAGTTGAACATGAAAATCCTGCTGCTGATTTTATTGGTAATAACTTCGCTCATACTGACTGCTCAAAATGCTATTCCTGTGAAAAATTTCCAGGAGTTGGAACCCCGGCTTCATATGGACGACGACTACACCTGGGTGATCAACTTCTGGGCAACCTGGTGTGCCCCCTGCGTGAAGGAAATGCCATATTTTGAGCAAATCGGTAAAGAATATGCCGGGAAGGGAGTGAAGGTTCTGCTCGTTAGTCTTGATTTTGTGAACCAGCTTGATGCAAGGGTTATTCCTTTCGTGAAGAAAAATGATATTAAGTCTGAGGTAATTTTGCTTAACGATCCCAGGGCAAATAGCTGGATTCCGAAAGTCAGCGACAAATGGTCGGGGGCTTTACCGGCTACACTGATTTACAACAAAAATCATCGCAGTTTTTATGAGCAAACATTTTCCTTTGACGAACTTGAAGATGCTGTTAAAAAGGCTTTATCTGATCAAAAATAAATAATAACCTAAATCCTAACGAAAATGAAAACACTATTAATGACCCTATTTATCTTCGTTGCTACATTTAGCCTCGCACACGCCCAGGGCTATAACGTTGGCGATAACGCAACTGATTTCAAATTAAAAAATGTTGACGGCAAATACGTTTCCATGGCTGATTATCCGGATGCCAAAGGCTTTGTAGTAATCTTTACATGTAACCACTGTCCTTATGCAGTTGCTTATGAGGATCGGATGATTGCCATAGACAAGAAATATAAAGCCAAAGGTTTCCCGATGATTGCAATCAATCCTAATGATCCTGAAATTGCCCCTGCCGATTCATACGAAAAAATGCAGGAACGCTCCAAAGACAAAGGGTTCACTTTCCCCTATCTTTTTGATGAAGGACAGAAAGTTTATCCGGCTTACGGTGCGACCCGCACACCCCACGTATATCTTCTTGAGCGCAATGACGAGAATCTTGTAGTGTCCTATATCGGTGCAATAGATGATAATTACCAGGATGCAAGTGCCGTTGAAGAAAAATTTCTCGAAAACGCCATTGACGCTGTGTTGGCAGGTAAAAAGCCAGACCCCAACTTCACGAAGGCTATAGGCTGTACAATCAAAGCAAAGAAATAATTGTCGAATAATTTATGATGAAACCGGTTGCGAAATTCATGCGACCGGTTTTGTTTTTCCTGGAAAAATTCGGGGTAGAAAATTGCAGGGTTTCTCAATTGTTGTATTTTTGCAGCCCTAAATGGCTCCGTAGCTCAATTGAATAGAGCATCTGACTACGGATCAGAAGGTTAAAGGTTTGAATCCTTTCGGAGTCACAAACTAAAAGGTTGCAATAAACGGCAACCTTTTTATGTTTTACAGAACACAGTTTTATTCATCTTTCACACACCGGACTGAAAATCCAAATTTCTTATTGTATTTATCCCGGAACAGATTATTGTTACTACTGCTGAGTCCATAAGCAATTGCTTCAGCATTGTTGCTTCCTTCTTCAGATGTCCACCACTGCCCATTTGAACCTAAAAAATTTGGAAAAGAGCCGTCAAACAGCCTAAAGCCTCCAGGAAGTGCCCCAAATTCAAACTGATCTGTCCCGCTATTGCTGAGGTTCTCATCCCAACGTGGATGTTCGATGGTATTGCACTCACCACCCAGAGACGATCCAACCTGTCTGCATGATTTCAGCAATATTCCAACCTGAGTTGTATCACCTCCAATATAATTCACTAATTTATCCCAGTCAACATCATCTGGAATACGCCACCCTTCGGGACAAAGTCCTTTGGCTGCACTTACTGCAGACCAATCATATAAAGCACCGTAAACATTTTGCCATGCCTCATCATCGTCGAACCAGGCATAGCAACCCGTTGTTATTGATCGCCACCATAAATCATTACCAGGATAAGAAAGGTAATCACCGGTTCTATACCTGCTCACTTTAAGGTTCTCAGCCATCCATATTTGGGTTCCAATGCCAATTGTTTTATAGGTATTTCCATCAATATCAACGACACTGCCTTTTGTTCCGGTTTGATCCATTATTACAATTTCACTACCATAGGCCGTACCTTTCTCGGTCATAGCATATGCCCTTATATAATAATTGACACCAATGCTCAGCCCCGTAATTTCACTGGCGTACGAACCTACTCCACTGCCATCATTGGTTCGATTTTCTTTAATTGTTGGTTTGTGCTTTTTACTCCAGCAAACACCCCGTTCTGTTACCGGATAGCCACCATCGGAAATTATATTGCCACCGCTAATGACTTTTGTTTGGGTCAGAAACACTTCCTCTGCAGTTAAAACCTCTGCCAGAGGCCCGGTTTCATTCTTTTTGCAGTTTACGAGCAAAAACAATAGTATACTTGCAAGGAATATTGTCTCAAGTAAAGGAACAGGCTTGTAATTCATTATTTCGTTGTTTGGGATTTGGGGTCTCAGTGATTTATCAGGCACGATTATCTGAATATCTTTTGTGTTATAGAAGTTACGATAATTACGTTACAAATATAGTTCACGATATTGAACCAGTCAAGTAATACAATGTTTATCAGCTTTAAATAGTTAAAAGTATTAAAACCGGAAAATTATGTCCGGAAAAATTATTCCGGACATAATTTTCATGTTCTTTCTAGCCTTGAATATCAATTACACTTAAATTTGTTCCAATATTTATTAACTAAATCCATTATCCAATGAGAAAACTAATTATGCTACTGCTTATGTTGCCTATTATTTTATTGGCACAAATTAACCCGAATGACCCGGGTTACGATCAAATGAAACGAGACGGCCTGCTCCCTCAACCAGTTGATCAAACTGTTATCCCGACAGTTATTCCGGAAATCAAAGAATTTGAAGGAAATCGTAATGAAGGACTCTTTATTCCTTTAGATGTAACATTCACTCAGACAATGAACCCCAATGACGATGGTTCATATGGTCCATTCGACCTTGGGTTTACATTTTGTTTTTATGGAACCGATTATACCCAGATTTTTATAAATAATAATGGAAACCTCTCCTTTGAATCATCTTATTACTCTTATTCACCAGAAGGTTTTCCTTCAAACGATTATATTATGATTGCTCCTTTTTGGGGTGATGTAGATACCCGGGCAATTGGCTCAGTTGGAACCGGCTTGGTCTGGCATAAACTGGAAGCTGGCCGCCTGACTGTAATATATGACCATGTTGGCTATTTTTCTAATCAGACTGACAAACTGAACACCTTCCAGGTCATCATAACCGATGGCAATGATCCGCTCATTGGTGTAGGCAATAATGTTGCTTTTGCTTATGAAGAAATGGAATGGACAACAGGTAGCGCTTCCGGAGGCTCAGGTGGTTTTGGCGGATATCCGGCAACAGTGGGAGTAAACAGAGGCGATGGCATCAATTATGCTTTAGTAGGCCGCTTTGATGCCCCCGGTGTTTGCTATGACGGCCCGTTTGGTAATAATGACTGCGTTAGCTATCTGAATTACAAGCGCTATGTTTTTGATGCATGCGATGAAGATGTTGTCATTGTTGATCCCAGGTGTGATGGAGATGTAAGCCTCGTTGGTGAATTCAACGATTGGGGAGGTGATGGTCCAGATCTGGCTTTAACCCAAAGTGGTAGCGATCCAAATATATGGACTGGAGTTCTTACAGTTGATATAGGAATGAACCTATATGATGAGCCTGATATTATCAGTGTAAAGTTTCGTCTGAACAGTGATTGGGCAATCAACTGGGGTGCATATGGCTTTCCATCAGACTTTGGCTACCAGGATGGCCCAAACATTCCCATTCCTGTAAACCTTGATGGAACTTCTGATACATACTTTGTAACGTTTAATTGCAGTACTGGCGAATACAGTTTCGTCCCTATCTCCCAGGTTCCATTATCTGATTGGGCAATCTATCTGGGTATTGTGTTAATGCTTACATTTGTGATTATTCGGTTTAGAAAGATGGTGTAATCTTATTCATCAATACGAAATACAAAAGGCCACCTCTTCCAGGGTGGCTTTTTTTATGCTTAAATGCAAGCAAAAAGCGGGGGGATAATAAAAAGATGTATGATTTTGTCCGAAAAATATTTATTCGGACAAAATTTGCATAACTATAACAGTGCTAATATTCAGCAAGATACAATTATTTAGTCTAATTTTAATTTATATGGACACATTTATATGTGCGTTTCTTTGATAATGAGACATTCTGAAAATATTTTTGCAATAGTTTTAATTCAAACCAAAATTTAAGTTTTATGAAAAAAGCAAATCTTTTTAAATTAATGCTTTCCTGCGTTATTTTGCTGGGAAGCATCGGTCACAGCTATGCCAGTGACTGGAAACTCGACAAATCAACAGGCAATGTTGAGTTCTATTACAAAGTAGGTGAATGTGATGGCCAACAAGCTGTTCTCCTGAAAATCGTAAATAAAAATGAATACGATGTTCAGGTAAGCTGGAGAGAAGTCATTATGGACAAAACAATAGGCAGGAGCATTGAATCATTTGAAGGTGAGAAAGAACTTACCCTTACTGCGGGCAAAACCATGCAGGCGAGCAGTTGCGGTGATTCCGACAGCAGCGAACTAGTAGTATTCCTTTCAGCAGTGGCTCCAACACATGTTGTTGAAATGCAAAAGTTTGAGTTCAGCAACATCGCTGTAAGTGTTTCACAACGCTAAGTAAACAGATTCATTCACAAACTTTAAAACAATTTTTATGAAAAATACTTATTACATTTCAGTAAAACGTCTGCTGTTGTTATCATTTATAACTTTGCTTGCAGTCGTATCGAACCCAACAGTTCTGAAGGCTCAAAGTAGTCAGGGAACTGATTTCTGGATTGCATTTCCAAAAAACATTTATCAGAGCAATCCCCGTCAATTGTATATCACTGCCGAAGTGAATTCAACCGTAGATGTAAACATTGTAAATCCCGTATTTTCTACAACTGTAAATATTCCAGCTGGCACATTGGCAACAATCAACTTACCGGTAGCTGTTGATATCAATAGCAATGGAGTTGTTGAAAATAAAGGTATTCACATCACTTCTGACAACCCGGTAACTGTTTACGGTATGAGTCAGGAAGCTGCCACTACTGATGCCTATCTAGCCTTACCGGTTGATGCACTGGGAACAAGCTACTATGTAATGACATACGTTCACACTGCTGCACCTTCACAAATGGCTATTGTTGCTACAGAAGATAACACAGCTATTACGATAACCCCAACAGCCACAGGCGGTGGGTTTACTGCTGGAGTTCCTGGTAATATAGTACTTAATGAAGGCCAGGTGTTTCAATTAAGATCATCAGGTGGCGGCGGTGATTACACTGGTTCCAGGGTAGTTTCGGATAAGCCTGTAAGTGTATTTGGCAGCGTTGAATGCACAAATATTCCTGTGGGACCTTGTTGTTGCGATTTTATCGTACAGCAAATGGTGCCAACATCTGGTTGGGGGCAAAGTTTTGTAACCGTACCACTTGCAACACGGACCGGGGGAGACATCTTCAGGATTATGGCGCAGGAAGCTAATACTGAAGTAACTATTAATGGTGCTGTTGTTGCCAACCTGGCTGCAGGCGCTTTTCATGAAGTAAGCCTTGCAAGCACTTCCTATAACAGGATAGTTGCCAACAAGCCGATTCTTGTTGGACAATATTCGAAGAGTAGTGGAGCTGATGGCGTGACTTCAGACCCTTTCTTTACACTCTTACCACCCGATGAGCAATTCCTTAACAGTTATATTGTTTCAGCCGGAACATCAAATATTCCAATTAACTTTTTGAATATTACTTCACCCACAGCAAATACCGGAAATGTTCAGGTTGATGGCGCTACTGTTGCCGCCGGCGCCTGGACAGTTATTCCCGGAACCACTTTTTCAGGAGCTCGTGTACCTGTTGCAAACGGTGTTCATACCGTTAACAGTGTTTTGCCTATTGGCCTGATGGTTTATGGTTTTGGTAGTTACGATTCCTATGGTTACTTGGGCGGACAGGCTTTTGGTGCAGTTGCCACAGTTACTTCGTTGACAATCACTCCAAAAACAGGATCAGCCCCTGTAAACACCAACAAATGTTGGGAAGCCCTCCTGCTTGATAATTTTGGTGATCCGGTTTCAGGTGTCAGGGTTGACTTTAACATCACCGGGCCAAACAGTGCAAGTTCAGGCTTTGCCTTCACCAATGCCAGCGGGATAGCAACTTTCTGCTATGCCGGACCAAACCAGGGTATTGATACAATTGTAGCTGTTGTTGGTGCATTAAACGATACAGCATCATTTACCTGGACTGATCTTATTTCAGTTCCTCTTTCTGATTGGGCAATTTATCTCGGCATATTACTCATGCTTACTTTTGTAGTTATTAGGTTCAGAAGAATGATTTAGTGCAGACATTTATTATTTGAATAAAAGCCACTTCACATGAGGTGGCTTTTTTAATTTACCGGAGGACTTTAATTACAGAATTTTGACAATAAAATGTATAAATTAAATAATTCCGGACATCTTAAATTGATAATTAATTAACACATTCTGGGCATGGTGTCATCTATTTAGTACAAAAAAAATTTAAACGGACAAGATTTTCGATGATTCATAATCAAAAATAAGGATGTGTGAATATTTTTGCCACGATTACCAACTAATATTTAAACACTATGAAAGAAAAAGCAAAAATTTTAACAATGGCATTTGCAGGATTGCTTTTGTTAGCTATGTTTCTGCCTCAGCAAACAATGGCACAAAAGGGCAATCAATCACAGATTGTTGAAAAAATCATCAATCTCCCTGATTTGCAGCAATTTTATCCAGTGGTTCCGGGCGATAATGCAAAGCAGGTTACCATCGTACAGTTCCCGGTTGCAGTACCCTCAGATATTTCTGCACCAGGAAAAACCATTGTTCTTACTGATAGGGAAAACCTCCAGAGAAGTGCAACTAACGGCTACTTTATGTTTAGAAGCATTGAGGTGAACCAAAACACCGCCAAGGTGGTAGGTCATTATTTCTACAACTATAACTCTGCTACCAACAAATCAGAGATTATAGCAATTACAGCCGACCTGCAAAAAACAGGTTCAGAATGGATGATTGTAAACGCTAATGTGAAAGGAGTAGAATAATGAAAAATCTAATAAACATTACAAAGACCTTTAGCCTGGCTACAGTGCTGATTATCATGCTTGGATTTACCTTTAATTCAAATGCGCAACTTGTAAACCCGGGTTTTGAGACCGGCGACATCACAGGTTGGACTGCTGCTGGTTTTAGTGAAGCCTCAACGGGAGTTACATACAATGCCTGGATTGTGAATCCTGCAGACAATTACATGGGGCGAATTATACCTCCCGGAGGTCCAGCCAGAGCTGGCGCGGAAATACTTTTGAACTTAACCGCTGGCGCTCTGGTGGCCCATAACAATGGCCTGTTTTCCAGTACAACTAACTTTTCTGTGATCTATCAGGATGTGCTGCTTGCAGCCGGAGAAAGTGTTACAATGTACTGGAATTTTATTTCTACTGACTACGCACCTTTTAATGATGGTTGTTTTGCCTCGTTTACTGGCCCAGGGCATCAGGAAATACATGTTCTTTCAGTAACATCAAACGCTTATGGCGACCCAAATGCGATAGTTGTTGGCGATTACGGCAGTTCAGGCTGGTATCCAATTACTCTTACAGCCCCTGCGGCTGGGTTGTATAGGGTTGGGTTTTCAGGATTTAACATCAGTGATCAAATTTTAGATCCATGGGTCATGCTTGATAATGCACCCGGCGGTACCTCAGCACCTGGTGAACCAATTGTCACAACTGTTGCTGTCACTTCAATTTTTCCTCCTACTGCAATGTCAGGCGGTAATGTGGCCACTGGATTAAATACTCCACCTATTACAGCACGTGGAATTGTCTGGAATACAACTGGTGTACCCACCCTTGCAGATAATTTTACGGTTGATGGCTCTGGGTTCGGTGCTTTTGTGAGCCAGCTTACAGGCCTCGTTGCAGATCAGACATATTATGTAAGAGCGTATGCAACAAATTCGGTAGATACTTATTATGGCGGCCAGGTAAGCTTTAGCACTGGTACTCCTTTGGTTCCCCTCTCAGATTGGGCGATTTACCTTGGTATTTTACTTATGATCACCTTTGTAGTTATCCGCTTTAAGAGGATGATGTAGTATTCATACAATTATTGGGACGAAAAGCCACTTCACATGAGGTGGCTTTTTTATTAGTTGTATGTCTCGATTTAAGACTTTAAGCAAGGAATTGTATTAATAAACTTATTCCGGACATCTTGAACCGCGGTTTAAATTGCAGGTTATGCGTTTGTTTTCATTTATTTTGTATAAATAAATTTTAATCGGACATCTTTGCCCTCACATTATATTGACATAGTAGTTCGAGGATGTATTTTTGTTGCAATTACGAACCAAAAAACTTTTACTTATGAAAAAAATTCTGACAATTTTATTAAGCTTCGTTATGATAGTGGCTGTGGCTGAAGAGCGTAAAGCTGGTCCCGCTAAAACTATGGAAGATATTCAGGGTCGCTGTATTTCAGTTACAGGTGCCGTTGATGCAGCAGCTGTTGACGTATTGGTAACTTCCCTTTTGGGTGCTGGTGTTTCATACAGCAATGTTACTTACCAGGCCAATCTTGGGAATGCTGCCGTGGCTTCCATTGGTAATTTCAGTGGTGCTGACTGCGTAGCCCTTGGATTTGATGCAGGTATTATCCTGTCCTCAGGAACTCTTGCAAATGCTGTAGGCCCAAACAGCTCATCTTCCACGAGTGCATCCCTTGGCTTACCCGGAGATGCCGATTTGACGACTTTATCTGGAAATCCTACCTTTGATGCCACCTGGTTACAATTCGAATTTGTTCCAACTGCAAACAATGTATTTATTCAGTACGTTTTCGGTTCGGAAGAGTACAATGAATATGTAAACTCTAATGTTAATGATGTTTTTGCATTTTTTGTAAACGGCCAAAACATAGCCCTTATACCTGGTGCAGCCACCCCGATTTCAATAAACACTGTTAACAATGGTAATTGGCCAGGTCTTTCTGCTGGTCCTTGCATGAACTGTGAATACTTCAGAGATAATATGGGTAATGCTTATAACATTGAAGCTGATGCTATGACTACCGTATTAACTGGTACAGCAGTTGTAACACCTGGGGTGACCAATACCATCAGGATTGCCATAGCTGATGCTGGTGACAGTGTTTGGGATTCCTGGGTATTCGTTAAAGCTGAAAGTTTCTCAACCGTAAATCCTGAAGTTCCCATCTCTAACTGGGCACTCTACTTAGGTATTTTCCTTATGATCACTTTTGTAGTTATCCGCTTCAGAAGGATGATTTGATACTTAGATTAACCAACAAACCAAAAGGCTGCTTTCGTTATGGAAGCGGCTTTTTTATTGCCATTTTTTTTAGAACACAATGTTGAGCCCACTCCAAAAAGTCACAAATTGCTGATTTTTATCGTTTTTGACCCCTGACCCCTAAAGGGGAAACGCTAAAAATCAGCACTTTGTGGAAGTCACCTTTAGGAAACTTAGCGAAGCGATCTCACGAACGAAGTGAGTAATTTAGGGGCACATATACTTTTCGGAGTGGACTCAATGTTGGTTGTTCGAGAAATGGCATGGAGATGGAGGGTTTGGGAATGAGAGACATAGGGAAAGTGAGATGATGATATGATGAGACTTAGGGACTTAGGGATAGGAGAAAGCAGAGGGGAGAAACAATTTGGTTAGCTGCGCTCTATACGATGATTTCAGCGGTCAAGTACAGCAAAACTGCCCCTTTAAAGAAACGAAATCACGGGAACCAATTGGTTCTGGAACTGTATCACTGTATCACTGCAACACTATATTACAATAACTGATAGACCCGGAACCGGATTAATACATCTGCTACCTACCTGTTTTACCACTGATGATAAATTCCTTAGGTGTTTGCCCGGTATATTTCTTGAAACATGCATAAAATGTTGACCTTGAGTGAAATCCAACCATATCGCCAATGGTATCCATAGTCAGGTTCGATTCATCGGTCTCCATTATGCGTATGGCTTCTCTGACCCGGTAATCATTAATCAGGCTGTGAAAATTCTTGCCTATTACCTCATTAATAACAGGCGTAACCTTACTCCGGCGTGTGTTTATTTGCCGACACAAATCATCTATGCTGTATCGCTTATCAAGATATGGCTTCTCATTCTGAAAGAGTGTTTCAACCTTTTTAATCACTTCTTCTGCTTCTTCGTCAGAAACTGACCTTTCATTGGTGTTCAGCGTATCATTTATATTTTCGCTGTTAGATGCTGTGAGAACGATTGGCCTGCCAACTGAACCAACTCCGGCAACCTCGGTGAGTAAAATATCCTGCTTCATGCCATAATAACCGGCAAGACCGCCACTGATGAGCATGAGTATGTTAAAGGCAACTGAAGATGGAAGATCCTTTGGACCTGAAAGGAGTATTTGCAATGCACCGGCGACAATAAAAACCAGCAAGCTTGCTGTAATTATATTTAACCATTTAAACTGCAAATGAGCAAGATAGCCAGGCTGTTGCTTAATCAGCGCTTTTTCGGTATCAATGAGCGACCTGAATTTCGAAACTGCAAGGATTATTTGTAAAGCCAGCAACACCAGCAAGCTCAACCAAAGAACTAGCAATGGCAATCCTGCTGAACCCAATGAAGCTCCGAAAATAGTGTGGTCGTCATTAAAAAACATTTGCCGTCGGTGGGAAGTAAGCAAGCCATAGGTTAGAAGGTTCAGCACTAAGACGAATAAAGGCGGGATAAATAAAACAAATCTTGAGAACCAAAGTATCTCGTAATTCTTATTTGTGAGTGAGTTTATGTAAAGATAAAAAACCGGTAGCAAGGCCATGATTAACGGTATATACAGATAATACAATTTCGTCATCATGTTAATGTAGCCAAGATGGTAGATAGCGTTTACCAATAAAAACAGCGTCATGGTCAACAATAATAACCCAAGATACTTTCGCGAAGGATTTGACTTCTTAAATGATATGAGCTGTATGGTGTAAAAAAGCAGTTGATAAATTGGAAGTGAATAGAGAATGATGATGATGTTGTTCTGTGTTAGCATGCTTCTGGTGGTTTTGATCTGGACAACAAATATAAAACCGATTTGTTAAAGCGTAAAATGAATTTTCAAATCAGACCAAGTCATTTATGATCCTATCAGGAGTTGCACTGATTGGCCTTAGTTTTTGGGTTCTAAACTAACCTATTGGATCAGAACTTTTGCTGATCCGGATTGGGTTTTAGTCCTGATTTCCACGAAGTAAATACCTGCTGGTACGTTTTCCTGATTCTTCATAAGTGATCCTAGTTCTACCTGATGATTTCCAGAATGGTTCGCACGAAAATTGAAAGTTTCAATTACATCTCCTTTTGCTGAGCGAATTGAAATGGATACTATTCCAGGCAGGTCTGTATGAAAAATTATCCTTGAATGATCAGTCACCGGATTTGGGCTGACTTCTACCTTAGAAACCAACATCTTTAGAATTGGACTCCCCAATGGGCCATCATACTCATAAGCGCCCATATCTATAATGGTATGCATAATTCGCTGGTTCATGGCAAGATCAAAATCAGGTAGGAGCAAACCTGCGGTATCCGGTGTTCCCGAATTGATACACGGACTTGATTGAAGCAGTGAAAAATCGTTGTCCTGTGGGTTACTCAATCCTGGGATGCTGCTGATATTGTTTATGTATTGCCCAATAAATGTGCTTCCTCCAAATTGACTGGGTCCATATTCAATATTACAGTGATAAAATCCTGGCTCGGAATTAACATCCCATATCCAGACTTGAGAACCAAAAACACCATCGGCACTCAGATTGCCCCACAGTATGCTATTATAAAGCTTAGGATCGGAGTAATCGTTGCAATAATACCCTCCACCCATGGAAGCGTAGTTTCCGAAAACAGTAAGGTTAGTCATTAGTGGTGAAGCTGCAACCACAGCAATGCCCCCACCAAAGAATTGCGCAAAATTATCATAAACAAGAATATTGGCAATACCACGGTCGGGGCTGCAACGCAGGAAACCTATCCCACCACCAAGGCCGCTGTAATTCTGGTCAAAAATGCAATTGATCATCCGGGGATTCGAAAACTCAAACGAAATTCCTCCTCCAATCCCAGTTGAAGTATTGTTGTTAAACCTGCTATGGCTGATAAATGGGTTAGAACTCACAAAACAAACGGCACCACCATAGCCATAAACGAGGCTATCGTTGCCGCTGTAATTGTTTGTAAACAGGCAATGATCAATTATTATATCTGCCTTTTGCGCGTAAACGCTTCCGCCCCAGAAAAAAGAATAGTTATTTGAAAATTCAGAGTTTGATATTCTGACATTGTTGAAATTGATCAGCCTGATAGCGCCGCCATAACGGTTGGCAGAATCGCCTACAGCCTTCCCGTATTCGAACCGGCAAAAGTCGAACAACGAACTATCATTTGTCGCAGGCGTATCTTCGAACCTTATTCCATTCCATCCGCCGGCATTACTATGTATGTCCGAAAATCCCGTGGTATCTGCTACAGTGAAAACAATAGTATCGGACTGGGTTCCACTCGCTACCAGCTTACCTTGTACATGAATAGAATAATGCCCCATAAACAAAACGATTTTTCCGGGGTCAATAATCAACGAATCATTTTCAGGGATCAGAATATCACTTTCAATGTAAAGTGTATCGCCCATAGTGCGGATTTCTGATGCTGTTGATGCATCAATGAATAACGGGGAAAGAAAAAAAAGTAGCACAAAAATGTTTAAAAACTTGAAATCCATACTGTGGTTCATACAAAAGGGGTTTGAAGGTTGTTATGGAAACAGAAATATGCGGGCGAATATCCAGGATCATGAACTTTCAGATTCAGCGGTTCAAATGTATGACCTTCCCGGGAATTATTCGCATACGATCAAAATCTTTTTTTGAACATTACCTGATGGATTTTTTATATTTTCACGCCTTCATTAAATCACCCCTTTATGAAGCAAAACAGAAAATTGATGATCTCCGGTCAATTGCTGGTGATCATGGCAGCATTGTTTGTGTTCATGCCTCAATTACTTAAGGCCGATAACCTGAACCAGCGCTTAAAGAAACTTACGCCCGGAATGAGCAACGAGGAAGTCGTTTCGGTTGCCGGTAACCCTGAAGAGATTATATCCGTTAGCAGGTGGCTCTACCCAAACAATAATCAGGTTGTAGTGGTGGAAGAAAGAATTTCGGATATCCGTCTCAATCCTGAAATCCGCGACAGAAGGATCAGTTTCCGGAACGAGCAGCATATCCACCTTCCCGATGAGGCAATCAGAATGTTACGAATTGGCATGCCGGCTTCGGAAGCAATTGAGATTTCAGGGCAACCAGTCGAAATATTGCCAGGCGAGGACTGGGTTTATAGTTCACGGCAACGTGTTGAGATGGTTGAAGGTCGTTTTCGGGTCGCAGAACTTCATCTTAAAGCAAGCCTTGAAACCCTTGATTGGGTGAGGCTAAACTTCAGTTCCGGAGGCCTCTTGTTTATGAACATTACTTTAGCCTTTATCATGTTTGGTGTAGCATTGGGCATCAAACTTGAACATTTTAAACTTCTCTTTTCGAAACCCAAACCTGTTCTGTTGGGTATTTTCTCTCAGTTTATTGCACTGCCAGCGCTCACTTTTCTGCTGGTTATTCTTATCAGGCCTACTCCAAGCGTTGCAATGGGAATGATACTGGTTGCAGCCTGTCCGGGGGGCAACATTTCAAACTTTATTTCATCAATGGCCAAAGGAAACGTTGCCTTGTCAATTACATTAACTGCATTTGCAACTATTACAGCAATTTTTATGACCCCTTTTAACTTTGCTCTATGGGGTCGGCTGTACGCCGAAGCATCAACCCTAGTGATCCCCATCAGTATTGATCCTCTTGAAATGTTGCGAACCGTGGTGATCCTGCTTGGGATTCCTGTGGTTCTCGGAATTGCCTTTGCAAATCGTTTTCCGATGATAACCCTGAAAATAATGAAACCTTTCAGGACAATTTCCCTTTTACTGTTTCTTGGTTTTATTGTGGCAGCATTTTCATCCAATTTCAGCTATTTTCTCAAGTACATTCATTTAATTTTGCTCATTGTGCTCTTGCATAATGCACTTGCGTTGCTCACTGGTTTTTCAATTGCCTCATTAGGGAAAGTTGCTCGAAAGGACCGCCGAACATTATCCATAGAAACTGGTATTCAGAATTCAGGGATCGCATTGGTACTGATCTTTAATCCGCGATTGTTCGATGGACTCGGAGGAATGGCATTTATTGCTGCGTGGTGGGGAATATGGCATATCTTATCAGGCTTGCTGATAGCCTATTTCTGGTCGAAAAAACCGTTGCCGGAGTTGGAAACAATTTAACCGCTGATCTGACTCCGCTATGCCTGCTAACAGAGAAAAGATTGAAAAGTGGTCGCTGGCTTACCACCTTTTAAAATATTATGTTGACTGCGCGTTTAAGTGCTATTACCGGGTCAGGTTTATAGAGAAAGAACGTATAAACCTTATAGAACCGTTGATATTTGCCCCGAACCATCAAAACGCCCTGATGGATGCATTGGCAGTGCTTTGCAGTTGGAACTGGCAGCCAGTTTTCCTTGCCCGAAGTGATATCTTCAACGGGAGGCTTCTGGTCAAAGCACTGAATTTTATAAAGATGCTTCCAGTTTACAGGATGCGCGATGGATTCTCAACGCTCCAGCAGAACGACGCTACCTTTAGGCAAACCATGGATGTTATTAATAATCGCAATGGCCTTGTAATTCTTCCGGAAGGTAGCCATTTGGCTAAAAAACGTTTGCGGCCATTAAAGAAAGGTATTGCCCGGATCGCATTCCAGGCCGAAGAAGCTTCAGGCTATAATCTGGGAATCAAAATTGTACCCGTTGGTTTGGATTATGAAGACTATAAAATCATTGGTAGCAATCTGTTGGTGAGTTTTGGAAAACCTGTACCGGTTGAACCATATCTTGCATTATACCGCGAAAACCCTGCGTTGGCTTATAATGCACTTATGAATGATATTGCTGAAGGCCTTGATTCAGTAATGCTTAATTTCAAGGATGAAGCAAATCATGATGAAGTATTATTGCTTGCTGACATTATCTCTTTCTATCAAACAGGAAAACCAACAAGACATTCCAACGCATACAACATTTTCGAAAAGAAGAAAGCATTGATTACTAAGCTTAATAAACTTTGGGAAGATCAATTGCCAATCTATTTTGATTTGATTGAAAAGACCAGGAAACTGAAGGTTCTGTTACATCAGAATAATCTCAGCCATAAAAACATTGAACAGCTTGATGCCAACGTATTCCTCACCATGGTTCAGAGCTTTTTCTTATTCCTGACATTGCCTTTATTTGTTTACTCTTTTGTTAACCTGGCGTTGCCCATTAGCTTGTCAAAATATATGGGTTCCCGGTTCAAAGACCGCGACTTTCACGCTTCTGTACGGCTGGTGGTTGGACTTGTAGCATTTCCGTTACTTTTCCTGTTGCAAACCCTTGGCTTCTGTATTGTTTTCGGATTCAATATAAATGCAGTGATTTACTTTGTAAGTTTGGTTGTGAGTTTAGCCGTTGTATATCGCTGGCGTAGAATTTTCTATAGTTGTTGTGTCAAACTAAAAGTTATCACTTTGCAACTTTTTAAACAACAGATATTTAATGAATTAAAGAACCAACTTGACGGAATTGTAGAAACTTATTCCTTTTCATCCAAATCTCATTCGCAATAATTCTTGCGTGATTATTATTCAATGGTCAGGCAGTGTGAACCTTTGAAGTGGTGATTTAACCTAAAACTATTGTAAAAATTGAGTGTTCAGGGATATACCTGGCAAAAATTTACTTACTTTTGCAAACTCTTTTTGAAAAGCTATCTCATGAGTACAATTAATATAACATTGCCCGATAATTCTGTAAGGCAATATCCTTCAGGAACCACTGCCCTTGAAATTGCATCCAGCATCAGCGAAGGACTGGCACGCAATGTTTTATCTGCCAAAGTTAATGGTGATGTACAGGATGCCACACGCCCCATCAATACCAATGCTACCCTGCAACTCCTTACGTGGAATGATGCTGAAGGTAAAGCAACCATGTGGCATTCATCAGCGCATCTCCTGGCTGAAGCAGTTGAACTGCTTTATCCTGGCGTAAAGTTTGGGATCGGGCCTGATATTGAAAATGGCTTCTACTATGATATTGATTTCATGGACTATACCATTTCAGCCGATGATCTCGAAAAGATTGAGCAAAAAATGCTAGAGTTGGCCAAAGAAAAGCAAACTTATAAACGTCGCGAAGTTTCAAAATCAGAAGCCCTTGAATATTTCACAACCAAAAAGGATGAGTATAAAGTAGAGCTGATCACTGAATTACAGGATGGTGAGATTACTTTTTATGAATCTGGTCATTTCACTGATTTGTGCCGTGGCCCTCATATGCCCGACACCAGCCCGATTAAAGCTGTAAAACTCCTCAATATTGCAGGAGCCTACTGGCGTGGTGATATCAACCGTAAGCAACTTACACGCATCTACGGGATCACATTCCCAAAACAAAAAGAACTCACTGAATATCTTGAGTTACTTGAAGAAGCAAAAAAGCGCGATCACAGAAAAGTTGGGAAAGAACTTGAATTGTTTGCCTTCTCCCAGAAAGTAGGGCAGGGGCTGCCGCTCTGGCTTCCCAAAGGTGCTATCCTTCGGGAAAAACTTGAACAATTCCTCAAAAAAGTGCAGCGCAAAGCCGGCTATGAACAGGTAATAACACCGCATATCGGCCACATTGATCTTTACAAAACTTCGGGGCATTATGAAAAATACGGACAGGATTCATTTCAGCCAATCAAAACTCCAATTCCTGGCGAAGAGTTCTTTCTGAAACCCATGAACTGCCCCCACCATTGCGAAATATACAAGAGCAAGCCACATTCATACAAGGATTTGCCCATACGCTATGCCGAGTTTGGAACCGTTTACCGTTACGAACAAAGTGGAGAACTTCATGGTCTTACCCGTGTACGTGGGTTCACACAGGATGATGCCCACATCTTCTGCCGTCCCGACCAGGTAAAAGATGAGTTTAAAGGAGTGATGGATATTGTGATGATTATTTTCAAGGCGCTGGACTTTGAAAATTTCACTGTTCAGATTTCATTGCGCGATCCTAACAATCATGAAAAATACATTGGCAGCGAAGAGAATTGGGAAAAAGCCGAAAGAGCCATTATTGAAGTTGCCGAAGAGCGCGCACTTGCCAACACTGTTATAAAATACGGTGAAGCCGCTTTTTATGGTCCAAAAATGGACTTTATGGTGAAAGATGCACTGGGCAGAAGCTGGCAATTGGGTACAATTCAGGTTGACTATAATCTTCCTGAGCGGTTCGAAATGGAATACACCGGAAGTGACAACGAGAAACACCGGCCAGTAATGATCCATCGGGCGCCATTTGGCAGCATGGAGCGTTTTGTTGCTGTTTTAATTGAACATTGTGGAGGTAGATTCCCGTTGTGGCTCGCACCTGAACAGGCTATCATTCTGCCAATCAGCGAAAAATATCAGAATTATGCTGAAAAAGTTTTAGAATTACTGAATATTTCCGAAATTCGCGCCCAAATTGACGACCGGAATGAGAAAACCGGTAAGAAGATCAGGGACGCAGAGTTAAAGAAAATTCCATACATGATCATTGTAGGTGAAAAAGAAGAAAGCACTCAGTCATTGTCGTTACGTAAACATGGACAAGGCGATGTGGGAACTTTTTCAATTCAGGATTTTGTTACAATGGTTCAGGAAGAAATTGATATTGCAATGAATTCTTAAAAATATGTTTCACTAACACGGAGGACCAAGTTATAGCAACACCGTTTAAGCGCCCCAGAGGGGGATTTGCCCCAAGAAAAAGACAGGAAGACCCGCACAAAATCAATCAGTATATTACTGCACCAGTGGTGAGGGTTGTTGGCGAGAATGTTGAACCAGGAATTTTTAACCTGCGTGAAGCGTTGGATATCGCAAGAAGCCAGGATCTTGATCTTGTTGAGATTTCACCTACAGCCAATCCACCTGTATGCAAAGTGATTGATTACAGGAAATTTCTTTACGACCTCAAAAAGAAACAAAAGGAAATGAAGGCCAAATCGGCCAAGATCGTTGTAAAGGAAATACGTTTGGGGCCCAATACTGACGAGCATGACTTTGATTTCAAGCTCAAACATGCCTCCAACTTTTTAAAAGAAGGCGCCAAGGTAAAGGTTGAAGTGTTCTTCAAAGGCAGGACAATCGTTTACAAGGATAAAGGAGAGCTGATGTTGTTGCGGTTCGCACAGGAACTGGAAGAAATTGGAAAAGTTGAACAATTGCCAAAACTTGAAGGAAAGCGCATGATAATGATTGTGACTCCAAAAAAATAATAAACTTCTGATAATTATATCGTTTATAGTAACTTAACAATTGATTTGTAATGCCGAAGATGAAGACAAAATCCGCTGCCAAAAAGAGGTTCACCCTTACAGGAAGCGGTAAAGTGAAGAGGAAGCATGCATACAAAAGTCACATTCTGACCAAGAAAACGACGAAGAGGAAGAGAAATCTTACTTATTCAGCCACCGTTCATTCGGCAGATGAGAAAAATGTAAAGCTCATGCTTTGTAA
This sequence comes from Bacteroidales bacterium, assembly GCA_014860575.1. Classification (NCBI taxonomy): domain Bacteria; kingdom Pseudomonadati; phylum Bacteroidota; class Bacteroidia; order Bacteroidales; species Bacteroidales bacterium. The sequence goes on along the minus strand of JACZJK010000052.1, from coordinate 117,480 downwards.
ATAACAATTATGTTTAACCTTACTTGCAGCCAGTAAAGTTCCTCATTAATATTGAGGGCGCTCAAGTGAAAAAATGAAAAAATGCCAAGATCAGTAAATCATGTTGCCTCGAGGGCACGCAGAAAAAAGGTTCTAAACCAAACAAAAGGACAGTTTGGCCGACGTAAAAACGTTCACACAGTTGCAAAAAACTCTCTTGAAAAGGGTTTGAAATATGCCTATCGTGACAGGCGGAACAAGAAAAGGACTTTCAGAAGTCTTTGGATTAACCGCATCAACGCCGCAGTGCGTTCTCACGGTATGAGCTATTCAGAGTTTATGGGAGGGATGAAAGCTAAGAATATTGATATCAACCGCAAAGTGCTGGCTGATTTAGCCATGAACAATCCCGATGCATTCAAGGTGATTGTTGAGCAGGTAAAGGAATAGTTTTACCACAATTTCTATTTAAAGGCTATCGTATACCGGTAGCCTTTTTTATTGGTTGCAAGCGGCAACCTTGAGTCCCTTCTGAAAAGTCAATAAGCCCCTAAATTACTCACTTCGTTCGTGAGATCGCTTCGCTAAGTTCCCTAAAGGGGACTTCCACAAATTGCTGATTTTTAGCGTTTCTCCGCCGCGGCGGATCAAGGGTTAAAAACGATAAAAATCAGCAATTTTCGACTTTTCGGAGTGGACTCAACCTTTAGCCCTTAAAATTGTTGATGTTTAAAATTCAGCACCATTTTATGAATCAAGATATGGAACAATTCCGCAAGGAATACAGCCTTCTCAGTCTTTCCGAACCAAATACTTCATCCGATCCTTTTGATCAATTCAGTCTATGGTTCAACGAAGCGATTGACAGCGGCATTCAGGAACCAAACGCGATGGCCTTTGCAACAGCCAGTCCGGACGGAATGCCTTCAATAAGGATGATGCTTTTAAAAGCAATTGAAGCAGATGGTTTTGTATTTTTCACAAACTATTACAGTCGAAAAGGAATCCACTTATCAAATAATGCCAAAGGCGGAATGCTGTTTTTTTGGAATGAATTGCAGCGCCAGGTAAGAATAGAAGGCAAGGTTGCAAGAACCACAGAAGAATATTCGGATGAATACTTCCTGAACCGGCCTTTCGAAAGCAGGGTAGGGGCTATTATTTCGCACCAGAGCGCGAAACTGAACTCACGGGAAAAGTTAGAAGAAGATTTTAAAAGAATGATTGAAGATGAAAATCAAACGCTTGCCCGGCCTGAGTATTGGGGCGGTTTCATCCTGAAGCCAGTGTTGTTCGAATTCTGGCAGGGCCGTGAGCATCGTTTGCACGATCGTGTTCAGTATAGACTGAAAGATTCAGTTTGGCTAAAAGAACGATTGGCTCCTTAATCCCGGCGATCTACATTTGAAATAAAATCATTCAGGAGAAAAAGCATTTCATCAATTTTCTCTGTACTAAACCCTTTTTCCAGGGCTGCTTCTTCGAGCGTTCCCCAAATAGGTTCCCCACAACGGATGCAGCGGATTCCATGATCAGAAAGAAATTGAATTGTTCCTGGAAAACGATCCACTAATTCCTCAATGGTTATTTCTCTTTGAATTAACATAGGCATTTAACTACCTGCAAATTCAGGGATAACAGATTCCTTCATTGTAAATTCTTGTGAAAAACTTTAGAGCGTTTGCCTTATTCAATTAAATAGCGAGATGCTCTTTTCTGAGCAAGTCGTTGATCACCTTCACCGGGTTAAAAGTTATCACAGGAACCTCCACAAATAATGTGATCCAATCGGCCATTGCGCCGTTCCATAATCCAGGCAGTTCCTGTGCTTTAAGTCTTTTGCCATCTTTTGATTTCTCTGAGATAAACCCCGTTGCCGGGTCCACAAAGTCGGGAAGGTTGAATGATTCGCCTTTGTAGTTTTTCAGGCTACAAACCAGGTCAACCGGGTTAAAATGTGTGGATTTACTGAATATTTGTTTTTGACCTTCATCAGCAAGATCAATCTGCGATGACTCAACAATTTGAAGTGAAATGTTTCCATCCTTGTCCGAAACCCAAAAAGGCCCGCCTCCGGGTTCGCCTTCATTTTTCACCATTCCGCAAACCCGTATGGGCCTGTTCAATTTACGCCTTAATAATTCTATTTTATTATTGCGATCCAGCAGCCGGAAGTTTTCTGGCAACCTGATGCTGAGCTTTTCGTTACAATACTTCGCCATATCAATCAATCGTTCTTCGCGGATGTCATCATTTTCAAGCGATATCAACATCCGGAACACCTCTTCCTGTAACTCAACAAGCAACGCTCCAATAACTTCCTTATATAAATAAGTAGTGGCTTTGAGACGATCGGGAACTACATTATCAATATTCTTAATAAAAACAATATCGGCTTTCAGGTCATTCAGGTTTTCAATCAGCGCGCCATGCCCTCCGGGCCTGAACAGAATACTTCCATCGCTTTCCCGGAAAGGATTATTATTCATGTCTACTGCAATAATATCAGTGGATGTTTTCTGAGCAGAAAATCCAATGTTATAGCGAATGCCAAACCTGCGTTCGTACCGTTCCCTGACAGCTTGTACCAATGATTCAAAGCCTTCCTGATGTTCGGGTGAAACAGTAAAATGAACCGTTGCAACGTCGTTGCTATCGCAGGTGTAATGCGCTGCCTCCACCAGATGTTCTTCCATTGCGGTGCGGGAGGGCTCGTTATGGTAAGCATGAAATTTTAGCAAGCCTTTGGGCATGTTTGCATAGTTAAGGCCAGCTTCATCTAAAAAATAATTGAGGATGTCTATGTAACCATTTTCATTTAACGCATCAGTAAGCTTTAATCCTTCAGCACGCATTCTTTCGTCAAGATCATCGTAAAAGGCAAATTTTCTAATGTAGTTGAAAAAATAATAGGCAGAGTTAAAACTCTTATCAATGAATAATACTTGAGCATTGGAGTTGGCTAAAAGTTGATCCCTGAATTCAAAAAGAACTTTGAACATCCTGCTTGCAGCGCCAGAAGCAGGAACAAATTTGATGATCTCACGGCCTTTTATTGCATTCTGATAGCCCGTGGCAAGTTGCTGAACCCGGTTTTCATCAAGCTGGAAAATGCCATGGCTTGGGGTTGCCGGCGCAACAAGTTGCATGAAAGGAAAACCGGTTTTGTAGTTTTCAATTTGTGCCTCAACAATCGATGTATTGATGCCTTTGGAATGCATTGAGATAAGATCTTTTTCTGAAAACATAGCAGGTTGTTTAGTGAGGTTTGGAAGCACCCAAAAATATCAAAATAATTTATAGCAGGTATGGAGATTGCATAAAAAAGTTTATTTTTGCAACCCCAAAACGGAAATACTACAGCAGTCTGTTTTGTGATGTTCTGCCCAGGTGGTGAAATTGGTAGACACGCCAGCTTGAGGGGCTGGTGTTCGCAAGGACGTGCAAGTTCGAGTCTTGTCCTGGGCACATTACTATTACTCATACAAAATGAACAGTGAGCAATATACTATTTGTTTCAGTCTGTTTATTTTTGTTTAAGAAGCCCGGATGGCGGAATTGGTAGACGCGCTAGTTTCAGGGACTAGTATTCGTAAGGATGTGCAGGTTCGAGTCCTGTTCCGGGCACCAAAAGCCATATAAGTCTTGTAGCTCAAAGGTTGCAAGACTTTTTTAATTTATACCTGCCAGAATCTGTAACGTAATTTCGTGTCATTGAAAATTTAATAACCGGTTGGACGTTACTGCTATGATTGCAAACCTTTATGCTAAAACATTATAGTACAAAACTAACCCTTGTTTTTTCGATGTCCTTGAAATCCTTTAGTGCATTTTGCCTTCTTTGTATTCAACTGGCACTATGCGGTTCAGCTTACTCACAACCCGTAATAATCAACAAGGGAGGCCGTCATTATCTGCAAAAGATTGGAACAGATGAGCATAAAAAGTTAAACCCCCTGGGTCAAGTAATTCTTAAAGAATACGCAACTGCACTTGCAACAAACCCGGCCAATCTGAATTCGGTTTTCCAGTGCGAAATAAGCCGTGATGCAACTATCGCTGCAAATAATGAAGTTACGGCCAGGCTAAGGATTGTCAATGCTACCGTAAGGGGTGATGCTACATTAAGAGGTTTTGATATATCAGATGCTCTGGCACCGGCCCTCTTCAATGCCGATGTGCTGCTTACAACATCAAACGATGATACCTTGCTGTATGAGAAGCAGCAGTCGCTGAGGTTAAGCAAAGGGAGTTCTGCGCATATCAGGTTCCAGGTACAGATTCCACCGGAGGTTGATACAGTCTGGTTCGAAGTGCAGAATTTGTTCTTTTTCCATGAAAGACCCGATGTTCAAAAACTCATATCCAGGGTTCAGAAAATTGCCGATTACTATGCAGCTGATTACCTCTTAAAGATTGTGCAAGAGCAGCTTGCATCAGTTAAATGCACGCAATACGACTTCCTTCCACAATGCTTCCTGGCACTCATTGAAGTGGACCGTGTTTTAAAGCATATTGGTAAAGCAAACTTCTCAGAACAACTTTCACTCGGAATTGCCGATCCGGTAGCATTGCAACGAAGATTTGAACTTGCAGCAAATACCCATACGTATCTGATGCGTGAATTCAACGGATTGCTGAATAAAAATAATCGCATCTATCTCACTTTAACTGAAGATGCACTCGTTCTCCAATATATAAATGGTATTCTCAGGTATATTGACGACAATCCTGAGCCCGGTTTTGCGGCAGCGCCCTTTATAAACCAATTAACAGTTATAGAATATTCCGGAAAGGAATTTGAGCAGCAGGCAAAAATTTTCAGGCAATTGGCTCAGCAGATTTACCCGGAACTTTCGCAGGAGAACGCGTCCGCACAATTGCTTTCGTTAATTTATGACGCAATGCTTCGTAAGGCCAGCGATTATGTTCAGGCAGTAGAATTCAATAAAGCTGTTGTGTTGCATGAAAATGCAGGACGTTTTTGTGAAGCGTTCGAAGAAATAGAGTGCAACGACAATGCATATTTCGAATTGTCAAAAGCCAAGCATGGGTTATATGGGTTTTACCTTTCAGTTGCGAACCGGGCTATTGAGATGCAAAGACCTGACATTGGATCTTCATATGTTTTTCTTGCCCGTGAATATCAGCGCAAAAATAAGCATCTTATCATACACGACGGCGAAGTAATGATTATGCTGGTGAAACTATTTGATGCTTATGTAGTAGAAGCTGTCAAATATAATGAGGCTAAACGCTATGATTCAGCACTGATAATCCTTAACAGGGTTATGCTACCTGATATAAATATAACTCCATCAGCTGCATGGCATTCGCAAAAAGCAGTTACAATGAACGGGTTGCTTGCAGGCAGGCTAATTGGATTTTCCTCGGCTCTGGATACATTACCATTGGCTGTTACCGAAAACATGTATCACAATCTTGTGCAATTTATCAGCAGCGATATGTATGGAATAGGCTTAACTGATGACAATAGTGATTCATTTCATACAATCCAGCAAAGATTTGTTAAGCAACTGATTAGCGCAGCAAGATCGGACATGGATGTGGCGTATTTTGAGGAAGCAATGCGTAAACTGCTCTTAATCCGGAGTATTATAGGCAAACAGGTCACAGATTCTAGTCCCGAAGTTGACAGCCTTACGCTTATTGCGGGTCGGGAAGTGATAAACAGAATTCTCAGAGAAACCGTAGTATTGATAAACCAGGGAAAAACCGATGAGGGTTTTGAACTTTACAGTAAGGCATTGCAACGAAGTGAGGAATATGGATTAACTACTGATACAGTTACTCAAATTCGTCTGAATGATATTTACGATGCTTACCTCGCCATTAAGTGTATTCAACATCAAACCCGCCTCGACCAGGTTTTGCAACATGCCGAAAGGTTGGCAAAGTCACAAATGTTTATACAATTGACTGATACTTTGAACGCGGCGCTAAAAGAGGTGGGCAGTTTTAAGCCATGCAAATTGTCAATTTCATCTGCTGAAACTTTATTGAGCAAGTATCAACAACCTTATGAGTTTCAACGATCCTTGCAATTAGCGAACAGGACACTGGCAATGAATGACTTCGTAGCATGTTTGCGATACATAGAACTCGCTGAAAAAATATCCACACACGATAACCTCAAAGATTTCGGTCTGGAGCAGTTTTCGATACTCGGGTATGCAGTAAAAAAAGCTAATCCAGCCCTCAATTGGTATGTTGCGGGGCGTTTCGTTCAACTACAAAAATCTGATGAAGCACTTGCAGTGCTTGAGCTACTCAGGGAAGCCGGCGTGTCATCTGTTGAAACAGAAGCAATACTACAAGAAGTCGGCTTCTTAATAGGTTCAAGAGACAAAACAGAAGTAGGTTTTTTTAAGTCCTTTTCCAGTCCAAAACAATACACAGGCGGTAACCCGTGGTATAAACCATTCAATAAGGCATATCGCAAAGGATTGGGATTCAGATTCCCCTGGCTGTTCTAAACATTGTACCGGGCTTGTTTTCTAAAAAACCAGATTGTTGATCCAATTTCATTGAAAATTTATTAACTTAGCCGGGCATTTAGACCTGCAGTCAATTACCGATGGTTTAGTTTATTCATAAAATTCAACATTCATGAAAAAGAAACTTCTGCTCATTAGCAATTCAACCAATGCCGGTGAAGAATACCTGGGATGGCCACGGCAACACATCATTGACTTTATGGCAAATACTGACGTGAACAGGATATTGTTCATACCATGGGCTGGTGTTAACCTCTCTGCCGAAAGCCTGACAGCTTCCTATGATATCTATGAAGAAAGGGTCAACAATGTTTTCAAACTTCTCGGATTGGAAATTTATTCAATTCACAAAGAAAAAGACCCAATTCATGCCGTTAAAGAAGCCAGGGCCATTGCAATTGGAGGAGGCAATACTTTCCATCTGGTTTATATGATGCATCAATCAGGGATTATGGAATCCCTGAGGCAGCGCGTTGAAGACGGACTTCCCTTTATGGGATGGAGCGCAGGAGCTAATGTTGCCTGCCCTACATTGCGAACCACCAATGACATGCCTATCATTCAACCCAAAAGCTTTGATTGCCTAAACCTGGTTCCATTCCAGATCAACCCGCACTATCTTGATGCTAATCCTCAGGGACACGGTGGCGAAACGCGTGAACAACGCATTAATGAATTCATGGCAATCAACAGGCAAATCATTGTTGCCGGATTGCGCGAAGCTACTGCACTTTGGGTCGAAGATGATTCTATAAAACTGGTTGGAGCACGTCCAATGCGGGTTTTTAAATATGGGCATGAACCAAAGGAATATCAACCCGGTGATGATGTCCGGTTACTTTTGAGATAACTGCTACCTCGCAAAGCAAATGCCTATCGAATAGTACCAGTGTGCTCTGCGAAATCATGATTGATAGTAGTTCCAAACTCTAACCATTAGATCAAAACAGCCATAACATTGGTAAACCATTAATAACTTTTCATACAGTAGAGCTAATTGCCTATACTGCTTTTGTTTCTATTGATTATTTGTTTTTGGTATTTCCAATAATGATCATTGTCTTGTCCTGTCCTCAATTCAAGCACTTTGTCCCATTCTGGTGCTGATAAACAACCTCAATCCATTCTAGGTTGCTTACATTCAGCATGTAAGTTATTTGGTATAAAGTTTGAGAATTCTTCGTTTGAGCACTTGAAAAAGTGTTTAAGATTAATCAGAAGAATCTTTTATTATTACGAACCATTGCAATTTTAGGATGCAGTTATCAGATTTGTAATTTCTGATGACTGTTTGTGAGGGCAAAATCTTCATAAAATACTGATTGCATTAGTGTATTGGCGCATAGCCAATCACCTTTATAATGCCTGTTGGCGGGGGATCAAATAGTGAAATATACAATACTAGCCTTAATGCTGATTGCATTTTCTACAGCATGCCGTAAAACTCCATCTGTTGATGTGGTGGGTCATTGGCAAATAGATAAACAGCTAAATGCCAGGTATTCCGGTCTTGAAAAAACAAGCGAAACGATGACGGAACTATGCGATTCCTATATGCAATTAAACAACACTGGAACAGGTTCATTGATTTATCCAACAGCTGAAATGCCATTTAGTTATGTTGTTAATGAAGATGAACTGGTTCTCGCAACTGAGTTCTGTAAAAGTTCAACCTGGTATATTGTTGAGTTTACCGGAACGAACATGGTGATAGAACACAATAACCCATCAATGGTAACGGTAAGGTATTTAAGCCGGATTGATTGATAATACCGGTTCCACAAACCTATCGCTTGTAAAACTCCATTGCTGCACGCTACAAACTAAAAACGGCCCTTCCAATGGCCTGCTTTCCGTATTTCAAGCGGATGCGATCCAAGGCCTGGTAAAGGTTTACCATTTCCGGCGTATCGTCGAACATATTGATCTGTTGCATTCCCGATACCAGATGACTGAACCTTACCCCAATCAACCTGACAAGCATACGACGCTGATAAACGCGGGCAAACAAAGATTTTGCCACCGGTATAAGCATATGATCAAGCGCCGTGTATGGAATACGTTGCTGCATGGTATGGGTGTCAAAATTTGAATACCTGATTTTAACAGTAACACAGGAAGTAAGTTTTTGCTTTTTTCGCAACTGAAAAGCAATCTTTTCAGTCATCCCGGTAACCAGGCTGTTAAGCATGGCAATATCGGTAGTATCGGTTTCAAAGGTAGTTTCTGTACTGATTGATTTGCGTTCGGAGTAGGATTGAACAGGCGTTGGATCAATGCCATTTGCTTTTTTCCAGATTACGATTCCATTTTGCCCGAGCACTCTTTCAACCATTTCAGGAGGCATACAACTTAATGTGCGGATGGTGGCAATGCCCATAGAACGCAGTAAATGATAAGTTTTATCGCCTATCATCGGTATTTTTCTGATTGACAGCGGATCAAGGAAAGGCTTCACCTGTAGCAAGGGCACCTGTAACTCACCATTGGGCTTGGCCATGCCTGTGGCAATCTTCGAAACAGTTTTATTAACCGATAATCCCACCGATATTGGTAAGCCGGTGTTACGCATGATGCTTTGCCGGAGTTCGTGTGTCCATTTCATGGATCCAAAAAAACGATCTATTCCGGTAATGTCCAGATAGTGCTCATCAATTGATGCTTTTTCAAACACTGGCGCTTTTTCGGCAATAACTTCAGTAACCATGCGCGAATAACGCGAGTAGGTTTCAAGGTCGCCGCGTATGTACACGGCATCAGGACAAAGAATGCGTGCCATTTTCATAGGCATGGCCGAGTGCACACCAAAATGACGGGCTTCATAGCTGCAACCTGCCACCACACCGCGGTCGGACATTCCACCTATAATTACAGGCAAACCATTCAACCGGCTGTTTTGCAGTCGCTCAACCGACACGAAAAATGTGTCAAGATCCATGTGAACAATGGTACGCAGTGTATTGCCGGATGTTGTATTCATCATTTTTTTGAAAAAAAAATTATGATTTTTTTATAAATGTTTAAACAATGTATTACCTTTGATCAGTATTTAATCAATTTATTGACGACAATATAATCATTATTTCTTAAAAGCAACCGGATCCTAAAAATTTTAATCACCTTGGTAAAATACATTAAAGCCATGCAATTCGCCAATAACATCAAATTACTACGCAAACGCCGCGGCCGCACCCAGGAAGATGTAGCCTTTTCGCTGGAAATGAAACGCTCCACCCTGAGCGGTTACGAAAATGAGGTTGCCGAGCCAGGAATTGATGTCCTCATTGAATTTTCAAAGTATTATAAAGTCTCTGTTGACACCTTATTGAAGGTTAACCTGTCGGCGTTGAGAGAAAGTGAGCTGTCGCAAATAGAAATGGGGTATGATATATTTTATTCGGGAAGCAACCTGAGGGTTCTAACAACAACGGTTGATCCCGGCAACGAAGAGAATATTGAACTGGTAAATGAAAAGGCTTCGGCAGGCTATGCTACAGGTTTTGCCGATCCTGAGTACATAAAGATCTTGCCAGCTTTTCAGTTGCCTTTTCTTTCAAAGGAAAAGAAATACCGGACTTTTCAGATAACTGGTGATTCCATGCTGCCTATTCCCGACGGCTCAATGGTGACAGGTGAATTTATTCAAAACTGGAACCTGGTTCGCGACGGGCAGGCATATATCATCCTGACAATTGCTGATGGACTTGTTTTTAAGATTGTTCAGAATTTATTGAAAACGGAAGGTAAACTACGGGCTTACTCACTGAACTCATTGTACGAACCTTATGAGATTGATGGAAAAGAGATTCGGGAAATGTGGCGCTTCGTGCATTATATCAGTTCAGAGGTACCTGAACCAAACCTTCCGCGGGAAGAACTTACGCAAACCATTGTACAGCTAAAAAGAGATGTGGATATGATAAAACGAGAAATAAACGCCCAGCCATCAAAACTTCCTTTTCCTGAGCAATAATTTACAAATCGGCACAAAAAAAGCAGCAGATAATCACCCCATTATCTGCTGCAAAAGGAGAACAAAACAGAAAAAAGCAATTCTTACTATCTTTAATTAAGCGCTGGCATTTGCACTTCTGAAAATACGGCGAATTGTTCTTCCGTATGTATTTCCATAATTGTTAACACACCAGTCGCGTAACTTCATTTTTTCTTCATCTTTTTCTTCACCCATCCAAAGAAGGATTTTTCTTAGTTCCTTACCGAATAGTGATTCGTCGAAACTGTACTGTAGTAAAATGTATTTTGATAATTCAAACATGGCCGTATTTTTTAGAAATGTGCGATGCTATCATCATTATAAAAACCTTGCCAAACCTGCCTTTTGACAAGATTTATTATTTTACTCTACTATTTATAAGGGCTTTATAGTTAATGAACCAAAGTGTTGAGAATAGGAGAAAAAAAGCAGCGTGGAAAAATTCCCCGTATTGAGGAAACGGGTTGAGGAAATATGCTAATAATACACAACTTCGCAGTCTGGAACAGCTCTCTTAAAACGGTTAATAAAGTATTGCCATACATTGGTATTATAGCATCTGAGAAGTTCCAATCCTTTGAGGCTCTCGAGTGGGATCAGGCTGATTATCTTTGTATTGTAGCAATCAAGTTGACGTAATGAGTGCAAATTGCTTAGTGGCCTCAGGCTCCTAACCTGAGTTCCTGAAATATTTAGAACTCTAAGATTTGGCAGGTTTCTTAAATCATTCAGGTTTCGTACCATTGTATTTGAACAATCCAAAACCGTGAGCTTATTCATTTGGCCTAAGGGTTGAAGACTGCTTATAGGATTATTTGAACAATACAATTCCTCAAGATTCCTGAGTGACCCGAGTGAGGCAAGGTCTGTTACCTGTAAATCCGTCATTTTAAGAACCCGTAAACGGTGGAATAACTCAATGTGCTTAAGACCCTGAAGTTCGCGGGTATTGCTGATGTCAAGTTCATGCTGGTCAATCATGCGATGCAGATCATACTTTGTTGGTGGATTATCAATAGTAAGCTGCGACTTTAAAATATTTACCCAGGCTTCAGGTAAATTCTGCCACCACTCAGTTAAAAATTCGGTTTGGTGGATCACGGTTACAAGCGGGTTCGCATCGTAAATCAATGACAATTCTTCCGCGTTTACCTGAATTCCATCACAAATTACCATTTCCAGATTAGTGTGGGTAGTGATTGGTAAAAGTGAAACTACATTGGTAAATTCCAGATCAAGATGCTTTAGTTGATAATTTGATTGTAATGGTGATAAATCATCCACAGGGGTATAAGCAAACTTTACTGTTTCCAGAATCCGAAGGTTCGCCAACACTTTAATGTCTTGAATATGCGTGGAAGAAACATCAAGTTCAACTAAATCAATATTCTCCTTTAGGGTTTCAATAGTGAAGATATTCGTTTCGCGCGCTAGCAACGACCTAAGCCCGAGTAACTTCTGAAGTGGTGAAAGGCTGAGTATTTCCTTGTTGCCGCTAATATCAATAAGAGTAAGATTTGCAACTTCGTGCAGTTCTTCGCGGGTGGGTGGTTCGGATAAGGGAACATATTTTCCGAAAACATTTCTCCAGGATTGAGGAACTCCATTCCACCATGTTGAAAGTGCTTCTGACTCATGTATAACCAGGACCTTTGGATTTTCCTGCATAAATTTATTGGCTTCCTCTCTTGTAATTGGAGTTCGATCACAATAAATACGCTGAAGTGATGGCAAACCGGAAAGTACCTGAATAGTGCTTATCCCGGTTCCCTCAATTAAAAGGTACTGAAGGTTAGACAAGCTTGTAAGCGCCTCAAGATCTGTAATTTTAGTATTATCGGCATGCAATCTTTCAAGGGATTGTAAATCGCCGAGTGCATCAATACTGCTGATGTTTGTGTTCGAAATATCAAGTACAATGCAGCTAATTAATCCACCTAAGGGATTAAGATCCATCACAGGTGTGTTGGTAAGCCGGATATCGCGCAATAAGCTCAAATCGGTAAGTGCTGTGAGATCCTCAACCAGCGTATTGGCAAAATTGATGCGTTCAAGAGATGGGAACGCGCTTACAGGTGACAGATCGTTAATGGTAGTATTGCTGATATCCAATGACTTCATGTTGATCGCGTGACGCAATGGATCGAGACGCTGAACAAAGGTTTTTGAAATTATCAGGTTCTCAAGACGGGTAAGGTTACGTATTGGTGTGAGATCATCAACATGAGAACCACTGATATTGATGGTTTTGAGTTCGGATAATTTAGCAAGAGGTGAGAGATCAGAAATAAAAGAAAAATCAGATATATCAATGCTTTCCATCTTCCATATCCGACCTATTTCGCGATAGATTTCACCGGTATTCAAAAACATCGTATCAGCACGACGTGTTTCCATAACATAACCTTCAATTACAGTTGAATGGAAGCGTTCGATCAGGATTTTGCCATCTTCAAAGCTGACAATGTCTTTCAGTGGCAGGTTTTCGTTAATCATAGTTCCTTTTGCAAAATACAACCGCCAATCGGAATCCAGGCTTGCCCACCAGTTACGCATGTCTTCTTTTTCGCTTAGCTTGGTTGTGTATATGCTGGCTATTTTTAAATCGCGTTTATCGCGATCAAGATTGATTTCGATGAAGCGGGCCTGGTTGTTATAAATGGAGTCGCCTTCGACTGTTTTCCCACTCAGGTTTCGGGTTGAGGTAACGATGAAGAAAACCTGGCCTTTATCATTTACATTATAGGAAATGTCTTCAATCGTAAAGGTGAATTCAACATTCTGAAAGAAAAAATCCAGATCTTTCAGGTAGGCCTGCACCTCCTTGTTGGTGACTGTAAAGCGACCTTCAACAAGATCGTCTTCAATTTGAACCTTGCTGGAGGTAAAAAACTTCAGGTAACTTTGATTGATTATAATATCTTTTTCCCTGGCGCTCACGTTGGGGTCGCCAATTGAGTTAAATGCATATTCCATAAACCTCACCAATTGCTCTGACTGGCGGGTGAATTCAAGCATATCTTCCTGTGACAAAGTTGGTTTTGAGGTCTTTTCTTGTCCGAAAATTTCAACAGGATATGCAGAAAGCATCAGGACGATGCAGGAAAATAACAGGGTAGAATATGCCCTATTCATAGTATATGTATTTCAACAAATCGTCTTTATTTATTTCACTGATATCAACCAAGCTACTTATTAACCATCCAGAGTTCGGGCCGCTGCGCTGTGTATCCGACAGCTCAAAATACCATCCCGGAACCTGGAAAAAATGGAATTTCACGTTTAAAACAGTTTGAAAAGTTAAATTGTTTCTTTTCAATTCATAAAGAAACACACTGAGATAATCAGGTTTAAAACCACTTGCTGCATAATTAGCCACTTTTTGGGTTTCCTTAAACACTTTGATCAGGTTCATAAAATCAAGCTCATGACTGAGCGGATGAAGAAAGTGCAATTTGCCATCGTCTTCATTAATAAATAATTCATGGAAAGGTTTGAAGAATAAATTTGTGATGACCCATTTATAGCCGTGGTTTTCTTCTTCCAGTTTTAGAAACAGCGTTACTTTTTCTTCTCTGCCATAGTACATAAACCTGGTTGTGACTTCAGCAAACCAATCGCCTGTATGAAAGTTTAACAGCAGCGGATCAGATTTGGCTGTAACCTGCTCAATAAAATCGCGGCGCTGGGTCTTATCAATATAAGGACTCTCAAGGTCAAAGATCATTTGGAGATACTTTTTCCGCACTGCAGCATCACGATAATCGGGATCATTCAGTTGATAGCGTTGACCGTTTGAGCCTTCCTCGCCATTAAAGCGTCTGAAAAACTGGTTTACTTGTTTGGTCTGGGCATAAAGCGTGGCTTCATCGCCCAAATAACTATCAATGCTTTGTGCCATTGAGAGCACAAAGCATTGCAGCAAGAAGAAAGCAAAAAAAACGAACCTTATCATGGAGTTGTTTCAGTGACCCTGATATCGCCTAAAAGTACATCCCAGAAATCAATGAGCCGCCCACCAATTTGTGTTTGTTTGCGTTCAACATAAATTGTGATGTCTTTCTTGGTTGTATCGCGGTACACCATTTTATCGCCAACGGTACCTTCAAATATCTGGTAAATGGTTATCACACCAACATAACGTCCATCGGGTTGGCGTTCAAGATCGCTGATATAATGAATATCATACCATTCAATTTTAACATTATCGTAATTCAAGGCCATGAGCCTTTCAAGGTATTCGCGAACGCTATAGAATGCAATCTCGGGACGGTACAATGATGAAACACCCATCTGGCTTCCATCGGCGAACAATTCAAGGGTGCGTTCAATTACCCGGTTAGCCTCAGCCCAGGGAGTGTTTTTATTACCAACAATTGAAATATACTTACTCAGATCCCTGACTTTTTCGAGCGCCAGTGAATCAATCGCCTGTTTGCGTGCAGGGCTCAGATCATTAGCCTGGGCTTTCAGTACCACCGGTAGTGAGGCCAACATGAAGATAATCAGCAATATTCTTGTTTTCATCTTTATTCGGGTTTTTAATATCTTGTTCTTAATTCAAGTTCTGTGACTTTTCCGGCAGCATCGTATTTGACGCTTTCAATGTCGTTGTTGTATCGCTTCTGATCTTTTAACAGTTCCAGGTATTTCTGGATTGTAGTTGGCCGGTCGTAATCTTTTACAACTCCTTCTTCACTGATCAGAATCAGTACAGGAACATCGGGTGAGGCAAACAATTTTAATGCATCACTTATTCTGCTATTGGCATCACGGAGGTTGGAAGCCGCAGCAACTCCAACAAGTGCATTCTGAAGCGGGCTAAATTTTGTGGCTTTTTCCTGTTCTAGACGAATTCTCTCCAGACGTTCCTCTTCAGCACGTTTTGCTTCTTCTTCCTGTTTCTTCAGGTATTCAACCCTGTCGCGGGCAAGTTTCTCTTCAGCCCTGATAATCAGATCGTTTATTTCTTTATCATCAAGGTTCATGTCTTTAACAGCCTGTAGTTTTCGTTCTTTCACTTCGAGCGCTAAAAAGCCATCGTCGTTGATAATTTCAAACAGTTCGGCTTTGGCCTGTTCGATTTGTGCCAATCGTGCTTCCTTAGCATGTTTTTTTGCAAGCCGTTTCTGGCTCGAACAGGAAGTGCCGCCAAATGCCAACAACCCTGCAAGTACAAATACAAGCATTCTGTTTACAGGCAGCCATGCTGCCAGTTTGTTTTGGTATAAGCTTTTCATAAATCTGATTTTTTCCCGGTTCATTGTTATAATTATTAAATATTAATGGTCTTGCTTGTTCGATGAAGTCAAAACCCTAAAATCCTTTGCCCTCTCAGTCATTGCATCCTTAACGTTAAGGTATTAATCCTTATTGCAAATAATCACAACTTCAGGTGAAATATTTTGAAAGTAATTGGTAGCGTTTTGTTTGAAAACTGCTTTGGTATTATGGCAAATGAGGCAATGGTTCAGCCTTAGTTTTTGACTGGGATCGAAAAATTTTCGCATCCTGATAAATCATCAAAAATCAGGCACATAAAAATAATGCCCTAGGCCAATGGTATAAATAAAGTTGCCATAAATGGCGTGCTCAATGCTTACAGTGAGCAGAGATTGGTTTCGTAAATAGGTTTGTGCCCAAAAAATACCAACAATGAAACCTCCGAATAAAGCAATCCAGTTATTGAAAATAATATGCATGAAGGCAAAGAGAAAAGCATTCAGAAACAAGAGCAGTTTTTTGTTCGGAATGATTTGCTGATATCGGTGAAAATAGAAAACACGGAAAATAAGTTCCTGCGGCAAGGCCGACCACAAAGGATAGAAAACCATGATGGCCACCCAAAGCCAGGGTTTTTCCTTCGGAATAACAAAGAGGTTTTGGGGTTCGAAGATCAACAGGTAAACGGTAAGCAAAGCGGCAGTGAAGAAAAATCGTACCATGATACATCTGAAACCACGAAAACGATTAGCGCCGAGTTTTTTGCGATCGAAATTCTTATCCAAGAGAAGAACGGCCAAACAATAAACAAATGCAAGCAGCAACGGAATGGACTTTGGCCCGGGGATCCAATCAAAATAAAACAGCAATGGCACGCCGATAAAAAGTACAATAAGTTCAGATACAAGTAAGAACCTTCTCATTTTTCTTCGAATCGTTTTCTTATGTATTGATTGATGACAGAGGTTTGATTTTCATTTGATGTGCTATAAATTATCCGCAGGGTAATTACTTCGTTCGTTTCACTTATTGTTTTTATTTCAGGTGTATGATTTACCGAAACCCAAGGTAATAATAACAGTTCCTTTACAATTTGCTCCTTGATGCTCTCAATCTTCTGTGTTGAAGGAATTTCCATAGTGAGCTCGTGACTGAGAATTGATTCAGCGGGAGCCTGCAAGCTAAAAATCTGGCCTGACAAGCGGCTGTAGGGTAATTTCGAAAACTGCCCGGACTCACTTTCCACTTCAAGACTGCGGTATCCCACCTTCTTGATTGTTCCATGAATTTCAGGAGTAATAATCTGCTGGTTCACCGCAAAAGCATTTTCAACTTTAAGTATTGTGCCGGCAATGTAGTCGCGTAGAAAGTACCAGCCAATTGTTATCAGTATTATCGAAACCACAACGATAATGATTTCCTGATAACCTTCCATTTCACTCAACAGACCTTTAAGCGTAAAAACGGCAAAAACTAACCAGGCAACAAGCTCAATGACTGGAAAAACCCTCAGAAAAAGCCTGACTGATTTTTTGTTATAAGCCAGTTTTTGCAATAACATGAAGCTTAAGTTAAAAAGAATAAACAGCCCCACGCCGGCAACCAGGTATAAAATGCTTTTCATAACAATAATTTTGTCTGTATCAAATTAATGTATCATTGTGTATCAGAGCAACTTCTTTTGTTTTAGCTCTTCCACCAGAAATGGCTCTAATACGATGTTGAGCGCAAATACCCCAGGAAATTTTTCTTCCAGAAGGCCAACACGATGCATATCGCCTATCATCATAGATGCATATTGCTCAGTTTTGTGCAATACATCTGCAAGCTTTGCAGGTGTGAACCTACGATGCAAAACAAACTGAAGGACTACCAGCATCATTTCATGGCTCAGGTTTGCCAGGCTGCTCGAATCAGGAACAACAGGCTTTCGCAATTCAATAGTTTTACCGTTAATGCCGGTAATATTGTTGATCCATGCCCTGATAGCATATCCTGGATTTCCGTCACTAAGTGTAAAATAACGATTAAAAAGTTGTGCATAATCATACTGACTGTAATTGCTTTCTTCTTTTTTGTTAATCTTAAAGATCAAGCCACCAGCCTTATGTCTAATCATAATCATTTCTTTTAACTCACGTGCATCAAATGGTTCGCATTCAATGTGGGCAAGAAAATACTTTTCGAGGCCATAAAAACGGTTCAGGAAATAATAGGTCCAATTACGGCAGTTGACAATGAATAAATGCTTTTTACCGAATTTCTCGATTATCCTGAACAATTCTTCAATTGCTTCAAGTCCGTCTGTTGTTCTTTGCCACCATAATTCCAGGTCGTTGAACACAAAAATCATGTCTCTTTGCTGGATATCAAGAAGATAATCGAGCTCCATGTTGATGTTTATGGCAGACAGAATTGCAGTATGCAAGTCTTCAAGCTTTGCTGAACCAGCTTTGGGCGCCCTGATCACATAAACCCTGTTATCAACCGAAACTTCACGAGCTATGAACCTGGATAGGCTCGATTTTCCGGAGTTCCTTTCACCTGTGATAAGGATCGCACCTCCATACCCTTTACGAAACCTTCCAACGGCTGATTTTGCTTCGTTGCGTTGTTTGTTCATGCCTACCCATAGTTCTTTGTTAACTGTTGAATTGCCTGCAAAAAGGTTCGCATAATAGTATGGGATTTCCCTCGCTACTTCCGGGTTCGGAACCAGCGTATCAATTATTTCATGAACTACCTGGTTTACAAATTTATGATCCGGTTCGGTTTTGGATATCTTTTTGAAAAAGAGCAATCCCTCGCTCTGGGTATAGAGAATATTTACCCAATGCTTTTGAAAACTTCGCCTGAACTTAAGCATAAGCTCAGAAATCTTTGCTTCGCTTCGGCTTTTTTGCACCGGCGATTTTATGACCTTTCCTTCATGGGTTAACAATTGATTAGCCAATGGTTCAAATGATGAATCAGCCAGGGCGTTAATATTTGCTATAGTTTGCCAATAGGTTTGATTTACTTTGGTTTGTTGCTGATCTATACGCTCAAGCAACTCAGCATTGAGGTCATTGATGCGCTTATTTTCAATACTGCTGATCTCACCGTGGCTGTTTTTTTCAACATTTTCGATATTAAAAATTGCAAGCCGGAATATATCGCTGATGTTTCCGTGGATTTCAGCTAGGCTGGATTCTGTGTTGCCAAGCTCAATCCTGAGCTTATTGATCATATCACGGCCAATGTAAAGGTTCGTTTGCTTTCGTAATTCAACAAGTTCACCTTCGTGCTCATCAAAGTTTCTTTTTTCGATCCTTGAAATAAAATCCGGATGCGTGATGATAATTTCAGAAGGCAGTTCTGCAATCATTAATTGCAAGTCCCTGAAGAAGAGCTCAAAAAAGAGATGAAGGTTAATCGGTTCCTGATCTTTTAGCACATCGAAGAATTCCTTCGCCTGATTTTCATTAAACTCATGTTGAAAATCGCTGATGATATCTTTTATCCCCTGCAATGGTTTTCCTAATTTGTTTTCGAGCATAATTTCAAGATCCACGAAGTATTTCGAGAGCTTTGCCTTAAGCCTTGCTTTAAGGGAATGAAGAATAAACTCAGTATGAATTTTATTTACATAGAAAAGCAGATTTTTTTCAAGCACTTCATGCGATTCAGCAGAAAAACTATTTGTTGCAATCCATTTATCAAGATCCTTTTCCTGAGCCCTGATTCCTTTGACTGACAATGGATCACCTAGCATAATGCTGATGTTTTCAAGGCTTAGCTGAAGCTCTGAACTTATATGCTGTGATAATGAACTTATAGCATTTCCTGTTTGATCGCCAATCTGTCTGAGAAGTTCTGTTTGTTTATCTTTGGCTTCCTGCATAGCAAGAGAAGCCGAAACAATATCATTGGTGTGATTATTTATGTTTTGAATAATCTGATTGGTTTCTGTGAGGTTCTGCCTCAGGGAACTAAGAAATAAAAATGATGCAATACCAAGCTCCCGAATAATCTCATAATTGGTTTCTTTTCTTTTAGAAACCAGAAACAAAGACTCAATTCGTCTGAGCTGGGTTTTGTGGGTCACTTTTTGGTTGGAAAGTCTCGATATCGCCAGTAAACGGAATTTTCTTAACCGGGTCAGGAATAAATCAGATTTGTTAATCTTAAATTCAGCCCGGTTGTAGCTTACAGAAATCTTTTCGGGAACTTTTTCAAGTCGCTTGGTAGCATGGCTTAGATAATCAGCAGTGGCCGTAGTAAAATGATTACGAATTGCGGGTAGCAATTCTTTCTCCAATGAGATAATTAGCCGGTCGGCTTTAAAAAGATAATCGCCATATAACTTTGAAAAGCTTTTTGAACGGGTCAAAGGATCTTCTTGTTTCAGGACTTTCTCCATCGAGGACATAGCCCATTCATTGAGGTCTGCAAGCGATTTTAATGCATTTTTAAATGCGGCATCAACTTCTGCCAGCGGGCGAAGAACATATTGCCTGTGCATTTCTTCAAAGCTTTCAGCCACAACATATAACTCATTGGCCAAAATTTCTTTATTGGGATAAGGCAGGAGTTCAGGCAATGGAACTGTTAGTTCTTTAGTCTGGATAGGCCCGTTTGCGGAAATCATACCTTTTATTACCGGAATGCTGAGGCTATCAAACTCATTTCCTGCCTTAATAATCAGCGATGTGCCTGAAGCTTTAATAATTTTATTCAGGTTATTGAAAGATTTCATGTCAGGTTCATCGCCGCCCAAACCGAAATCAAGGATTGTCAAGTCAGCTTCCACGCTATGGAAATGAATGATTTCATCATAAGGTTTCTTTTCGATGTTGTTTTCAATGATTTTGATATTTCCGTCAATGCGATTGTCATCAAGAATCTGCCTAATAATATAGTGAGCTTTCTCACTGATGCTGCTGTCATGGCTGATAAGGAGCACCCTCAATTTTGCGCGCCGCCATTGAGAATCGGATGTTAAGAACTTTAACAGGGTTATGCCAAAATAAAGGTTATTGCTGCCTTCATTCCACCACAGATCTATTCGCTTTTTATTTCCAAATCCTTTCTCTTTATCAAAGCCAAGCAATGCAAGGCTGTAATCGGTCCTCGAAAAGTGCTCAATGAGGTCAATAAATTTTTCAGGTTCATTTGTAGTTTTACCCCAGCCCAACAATATTGTATTCGGTTCAAAACCTGTAAAACCATAAACGCTGCTTATGGTGTTCATTCCTTCATAGATATCTTTGCAAATAAGTTGACGGGTAAAAACCTTTTTCCCCTCGCTGTCAATTGTAGCTATGGTTGCTCCCGATTTTGTTACATGTTTCTGATCCGACTTTTCTTCAACGAGTTCGAAATTTGTGAAAACACCCAGCCTGCCCACTACAGACCTTGCAAGGCTTATTAAATAAGGCCTTGAACTGGCACTGCCACTGAATAAAATGATGTTTGGCCTCCAGTTGTGCTTCTCAATAGCTTTTTGATCAGAAAGCTTGTAAAGCCCCATTTTAACTAGGGAGGACCAAATGCCGCCCCAAGTATCGCCTGATTGGAGGGTAAGTTCGCGCCGCTTCAAAATGAGAAATAATGCCCCAAGAATTACAGTTGCACCCAGCATTGCTATTACATCAAGCTGAATCATAACTATAAATGAAGCAAAAGCTCCAAGAAAACCCACCCATGCCGGAACTTTAAAACTTGGCCTGAAATCGGATCCGGCAATATTTTCGATGGCGCAGGTCAGGTTCAGGAAACCATAGGTGATAATAAAGAATATAGTAACAATCCGGGCAATTACGTTCAAATCGCCGATCATGATCCCGCCAAAAGCGATGAGAAAAGTCAGGTAAAGCGCGTTTCTTGGTTCGTTGCCGGCTCCAAAACCTTTTGCGAAAAATTTGGGTGTGATCCTGTCAATAGCCGTTGCCTGGAGAATTCGTGGGGCGCCTAAAATGCTTCCCAGTGCTGAGGAAAGTGTTGCACCCCAAACTCCGGCAATAACGAGGGGAGAAAACAGAGAGATCTGGTAAAGTACGGTTGAGTCTTTTAGCAATTCACCATTAACAGTGTAGGAAAAGAAAAAAGCTAGTCCGAGATAGACAATCAAGCCCACAAAAATAGCAGATATCGTTCCTTTTGGTATTGACGATTTGGGATCGCGTAAATCACCCGACATTGAAACACCGGCTTCAAAACCGGTTACAGCCGGGAAAAAAACTGCAAAAAGTGCGATCCAGGGCAAGGTGCGTGTTGCAGATTCTATTAAGGGTTCGGAAGGCGCAAACTCATGCCTGCCGAAAAAGATAGAGACCAGCGAAAGGGCCATTACGGCGAGGATAATAAACTGCGTTTTCAGCGCCAGACTAGTACTTAAGAAAGTCAGGATGGTTACAGCCAGCAGCGTCAGCGTGCCAGTAATCCTTATATTATAAAGGCTCGGTTCAAGACCTAATGCGGTGAGGAAGGTCTCTGAAAAACCAATAAGATAAAGACTTACGCTGAACGAAAGGCCAACAAAGAGAGCCAGGCCAAGTGTTCCACCGATGGGAAGGCCAAGGCTACGGGAAATCATAAAATAGGTGCCACCGGTTTCAACCCGTTTGTTAGTGGCAATGCTGGCAACACTTAAACCCGTAGTTACTGAGATGAGATGTGCCACCAGGATTATACCGATGGTTGCCAGTAGGCCGGCTTCCCCAACAATCCAGGGTAGCCTTAGGTACATAATCACACCCAGAATAGTGAGAATAGAAGGGGTAAAAACCCCTTTGAAGGCACCGAACTTATTTCCTTTTAAACTCATTATTGCAGTGTTTGTGCAATATTAACAAAAATGAACACTAGATGAACACTACAGTAGCTTAAATGGTTTTCTAACCTCTATTTATATTATTTGTTTCCGATCCATAATGATTGAGCCAGAAGTTCAGAATGAAATCTGATTAGTACTATCTGCTCTTTATGAACCTATCATTTATACCATGGCCCTGCTGAAATGGTCATCAATAATTCTCGACAAGCAGCTCAAAGTGTGCTCTTGGGTGTGCGCAAGCCGGGCAGTTAGCCAGCGCCTTGGTTCCTTCATAAACAAAACCACATTTGCGACAGAACCATTTCACTTTTTCTTCACGTGCGAATACTCTTCCGGTTACAACATTGCTAAGTAGTTTCAGAAACCTTTTTTCATGTTCAACTTCAACTTTGGCAATTGACCGGAATAAGGTGGCAATTTTTGTGAAACCTTCTCCCTGAGCTATATCGGCAAATTCCGGGTATAAGAGCGTCCATTCTTCATTTTCCCCTTCGGCAGCAGCTCTGAGGTTCTCAACTGTTGTGCTGATTTTTCCGGCAGGGTAGGATGCGGTTATCTCAACCATGCCACCTTCGAGGAACTCAAAAAATCGCTTTGCATGCATCTCTTCATGAGAGGCTGTTTCAAGAAACAATGCTGAAATTTGCTCATAACCTTCTGTTTTTGCTACTTTGGCAAAAAAGGTGTAGCGGTTTTTTGCCTGTGATTCTCCTGCGAAAGCTTTTAGCAGGTTTTGTTCGGTTCGGGTTCCTTTGATGCTCTTTTCCATTTTGTGTTTTTTTAGTTATTATTAATTGATAGATTGATTTATACTGGTGTCACATCCCGGGTTGGATATCAGGTTGCTGCTTTCTAAAGATTGGCTGTTGTAAGTGTCAAAAATAAAGAGAATAATCGCAAGTCGCTATGTATTTTGAATGGAAGTGAGCAAGTTTTGGCATCATAATGCTAATATGGATTTGATCCTAATAAGCCAATTCAGGCAAACCGCTGGGCAGGATTAAGGATAATAAATTCCAGCGCCCGGACCTAAAGGAATATTAAGCAAGGTCCAGGCAATTAACAACAAGGTCCATCCAACAAACAGCACAACCGAATAAGGCAGCATAGTAGAAATAAGTGTACCGATACCTGAACGTGGTTCGTACTTTTCAAAATATACGATAATTAGTGCGAAGAAACTCATCATAGGAGAGATGATGTTGGTGACACTGTCGCCAATACGGAAAACGGCCTGGGATAATTCAGGTGAATATCCCAGCAACATAAACATGGGGATAAAAACCGGCCCAAGAATAGCCCATTTGGCTGAGGCGCTTCCCATAAACAAATTAATAAAACCTGAGAGTAGGATAAATAATATTAACAATGGAATCATGCCGATATCAATGCGTTGAAGAAAACTGGCTCCTTCAATAGCAATGATCAGCCCTAGATTGCTCCATCGAAAATAGGCAACAAACTGAGCTGCAAAAAATACCAACACAAGGAAAGCTGCCAGGGTCTTAAAACTGACTACCATTCCTTTCACCACATCAGCATCGCTTTTGAACTTCCCGGTTATGAATCCATAAACAATTCCAAGGCTTGCGGCAATCACAAACAAGAAAGCAATAAATCCCTTCAGGATGGGTGAGTGCAGTATAGAGTTATTTGGGCCGCGAAGTAATCCGTTTTCCGGGGCAATACCTGCAATCAAGAGAATTGTCCAGATTGCAATAGCAAACAGAACGTATCTTAAAGCCTTTTTCTCCTTTGGGTTTAGCTGCTCAAGTGGCTCAGACGGCACATCGCCGCCGTAGGCTCCCAATCTTGGTTCAACAATTTTATCAGAAACCCATGTGCAAAGAAACGCTATCAGAATAGTAGAAACCGCCATAAAATAATAATTCGCGGTTGGAAGCACATAGTATTCCGGATCAAGAATATGGGCTGCTTCGGTTGATAATCCTGCAAGCAGTGGGTCAATGGTTCCGATAAAAAGGTTCGCACTGAAGCCACCCGAAACGCCTGCAAAAGCAGCAGCCATTCCAGCAATTGGATGCCTGCCAACAGAATGAAAAATTATCCCACCTAATGGAATAATAAGTACATAGCCCAGGTCGGAAGCCATGTTGCTAATAATGCCCGCAAGTACGATCACAAAAGTGAGCATGTATCCTGGCGACCTTAATACCAATAACCTGATGGCAGCACTGATCAACCCACTGCTTTCCGCTATTCCGATCCCCAGTAACGCTACCATTACAATGCCCAAGGGGGCAAAGCTGGTGTAATTATGAACCATTTCAAGGATGATGCGATGAACACCCTCTTTCGAAAGCAAATTAATAATGTGAACCTGCTCACCAGTAGCAGGGTGAATGGCAGTCCAGTCGAGCCAGTGGCCGATAAGAGAGAGCAGCAGGGCCAACAAAGCCAGTATCCCGAACAAACTTGCAGGGTGGGGCAGGGCATTGCCTCCTTTTTCAACAAGATTCAGAAAACGGGTCAACAAAGAGCGGCGGGGTTTCGTCATCAGTCAGGTTTTAATTCAGGAAAGTTTTATGTAATCGTTATTTGAGCGCCAAAAATAAGATTTTCGGAAATAATAAAACACAATCGGTTTAATGGCTAATCAAAGCAAAGGTTACGCCCTTTTTCGAACCATTGTAAATACCAAAATGGGCCATGTGATGCTGTTAAGATGAAAATATTAGAGCAATTTTTTATCAAGTTATGTAAATATGCATTAGCATTGAAATTCTAAATTTCAAAACTCACTGGATGACAAAAACTTGAAACGAAGCATCCGTTTTTTATATTTGCCTAAATTGAATTAAACATTCATTGTTGCGATATTGGTTTTTTATTTACTTTAGCCCTGCATTAATTGTAACAGATAGATGTATGATCAAAGCAGACAAAACTAAAAAGCAAAAGCCCTATTACACTAGCATTCCCAAGACATTCTTATATCTTTTCTTTTTGATGTGTTTAATCAGCACAGTTGGATATTCAGCAGAGGAAGAAGGACAGTTTAGCAAAAAAGACCTGCGGCTTGGCCAGCGGCTTTTTATGGGATTGGTTCCATTTGAGAGCGGCACTTTCGATTGCTCTTCATGCCATTATACAACTATGCCCTTGGAAATTGACTGGAATCCTTCCGTTTATGATTTAGCTAAGGCATGGCTAGAAGAAGATGGAACAGATATACTCAATGTGATGAACAGTCCGGTTTCAATGCGTTTGCTCGAAGACCATAAAGGTATGCGTATAACCGAAGAGGAGGAACGCTTGTTGCAGGCTTATTTCACCTATGTTGCTGAAACAGGCAAAGGCGAATTAAAACCTTATCCCATACGCGCTTTCACATTCTGGATTGTTGGCTTGCTCATGTTGCTGGCCTTTGTGGATCTTGTTATCACACGCAAAATACGCAACCGCATAATCCATATTGTGATCCTCATTATAGGTATTGGCGTACACGGTAGTTTTGTTTATGATGAAGCAACAAGCATTGGCCGTTCACAAGATTATGCCCCCGATCAGCCGATTAAATTTTCTCATAAGATTCATGCCGGAGATAATCAGATTGATTGCCGCTATTGCCATTATACCGCTGATTTCAGCGTGTCGGGCGGTATCCCATCCAATAATGTATGTCTTAATTGCCACGTGGTGATCCGAAACGGCACAAACAGCGGAACATTTGAAATTAATAAGATACACCGGGCTGAGAAAACCGGCGAACCTGTTCGCTGGATTCGCATTCATAAGTTGCCTGATCATACTTTCTTCAGTCATGCCCAGCATGTTAATGTTGCAGGGCTCGATTGCGCGGAATGTCATGGCGCGATCGAAGAAATGCATATTGTGAGGCAGGTTGAAGATTTGAGCATGGGATGGTGTATTGAATGCCATCGCGATTCTAAAGTCCCATTTTTTGAAAACGAGTATTACAAATCGTTTCACGCACTTCATGAACAGTTGAAAGCCGGATCAGTTGATTCAGTCACCGTTTCACGTGTTGGAGGCACTAATTGTATGAAGTGTCATTATTAATCTCTACTTAACAAATTTATATAGTAGTCCGAAACCTGAATTATATGAAGAAATACTGGAAAAGTCTTGATGAATACAACGGCAAGCCAGAAGCACTTCGGCAAGATGAAACCAAAAATATATCTGCACTTGAATTGCTGGGTGGTGATAGCCCGGAGAACAAAGCATCGCGCCGCGATTTCCTGAAATGGTGCGGTTTTAGCTTTATGAGCGCAGCCGTTCTTTCTAGCTGTGAAAGCCCTGTAAAAAAAGCAATCCCATATCTGAATCAACCCGAAGAAGTTACACCTGGAATGGCTTCATGGTATGCTTCCTCGTTTTACGATGGTAAAGATTATTGTCCTGTACTTGTAAAGGTTCGCGATGGCAGGCCAATTAAAATAGAAGGCAATGAACTTTCAACATTTTCCGGTGGCGGAACGCACGCCCGAGTGCAGGCATTAGTGCTGGGCCTTTACGATACGGCCGGACGATATCAGCATCCATTATCAAAAGGAAACAAGATTAGCTGGGAAAATGCGGATGCGGAAATCATTGCAAAACTTTCTGAAAATGACGGCGACATTGTCATTCTTACTTCAACAATCATCAGCCCTTCAAGCAAGGAGGTAATTTCAAGGTTCATAGAACGCTATCCGAACGCAAAGCATATTGCCTATGATGCAATTTCCTATTCAGCAATGCGTGAAGCCAATAATATGGCTTTTGGACTCAAAGAAATACCATTCTACAGATTTGATAATGCGCAACTTATTGTGGGTTTCAATGCCGATTTCCTTGCCAATTGGTTATTGCCAATCGTGTTTGCCCGGCAGTATTCTGAAACCAGACGAATTGGTAAAGAAAAGAAAACGATGTCGTTACACCTGCAATTTGAAAGCGGTATGTCAGTTACCGGTTCAAATGCCGACGAACGGTTTACGATAAAACCCCAGGAAGAACTGCAGATTTTGCAGGACGTTTATAATTTCCTCAATGGAAATCAATCTTCTGAGCTTCATCCACACGCCAAATTATTAGGTGAGCAAATTCAGAAACATGGAAATAAAACATTAATTGTTTCGGGAACCAACGATCTGAAAATTCAATCCCTGGTAAATGCCATAAACCATTTGGCAGGCAGTTACGGTACCACTATTGATTTTACCAACTCACTTAATCTTTATCAGGGAAAAGACAGCGAATTACTGCAATTGGTTCGTGATATGGAAGAGGGAAAAGTTAGTACTCTGATCGTACATGATGCGAATCCTATGTACGATTTTCCGGGTGATACTTTCAGAAAGGCTCTTGAAAAGGTTTCGCTGAAAATCTCTCTTTCCTCTACCCTCAATGAAACCGCAGAAGTCTCAGATTATGTTCTACCCTCACCGCATTATCTTGAATCATGGGATGATGTAGCTCCGGCTAAAGGTGTCTATGGTGTGATCCAACCTGTTATAACTCCTTTATTTGATACTAGGCAAATGCAGGATTCATTATTGCAGTGGTCAGGGAATTCAACCAGTTACAAGGATTTTCTTAAAGAAAATTGGGAAAATAAATTATTCCAGCTCCAAAGTAAGCATTCCTCCTTCAATGCTTTCTGGCAGGATTCACTGCAACAAGGATTTTTTACAATTATTGCAGATCAAGGTGGAAGCCCCACTTTTAACACCTCAGCAATGCAGAATGCCGGTGCTCTGGAAAAAATTGCAGATAGTGATGGCTGGAACCTATTATTATATGAATCAACAGGTATTGGCGATGGACGCCATGCAAACAACCCGTGGCTGCAGGAATTACCCGATCCAATCACAAAAGTCTGCTGGGATAATTTTGCTGCCATCTCACCGGTAGATTCTGAAAACCTCGGTGTTCTCAATGGTGACATTATCCGAATTGGTAATGATGAAGAAATCGCAGTGTTAGTGCAACCCGGTCAGGCTCCACAAACTTTATCAATAGCTGTGGGTTATGGACGCACCCATGCCGGTAAGGTTGCCGAGGGAGTTGGCTTGAATGCTTATCGTTTTGCAGATTATATTGATGGCTTCAAGTCCTTTACGAAAACCATAGATGCACCGGAAAAAGCCAGAAGTATCACCACCTTAGCGCTTACTCAAACACATCACAACATGGAAGGGCGGGCCATTGTCAGGGAATCAACCTTGCCCGACTGGATTATTGATCCTACGGCCGGAAATGAACTTCATGAATATCATGAAAAGCACAAAACTACGCTATATCCTGAAGTAGAATTTGAAGCCCATCACTGGGCTATGGCTGTGGATCTGAACAGTTGCATCGGCTGCAACAATTGTGTTGTAGCATGCCAGGCTGAAAACAATATTCCGGTAGTTGGTAAAAAAGAGGTTACACGTCGCCGTATCATGCATTGGATTCGAATTGACCGCTATTATACGGGCAAATCAGATAATCCAGGCGTTGTATACCAGCCGATGATGTGCCAACATTGCGATAATGCACCCTGCGAAAATGTTTGCCCGGTTGGAGCACTCACCCACAGTGATGAAGGAATCAGCCAGGTTACTTATAATCGTTGCGTGGGCACAAAGTACTGTATCACAAACTGCCCTTACAAGGTTCGGCGCTTCAATTGGTTCGAGTATGCCCGGAATAAAGCTTTTGATTACAATATGAATGATGCTTTTGGCAGACTGGTGTTAAACCCGGATGTGACTGTTCGTGAAAGGGGAGTGGTTGAAAAGTGCTCGTTCTGCGTACAGCGTATTCAGGAAAAGAAATTAATAGCAAAGCTTGAAAACAGGCAATTACGTGATGGCGATATCAAAACTGCCTGCATGCAATCCTGTCCAACCAAGGCGCTTGTTTTTGGCGATCTCAACAATCCTGAAAGTGAAGTGTCGAAACTATTCCGCGACGAAAGGAACTATCATGTACTTGAGGAGTTGCATACGTTGCCTTCAGTAGGATATTTAACAAAGATTAGAAACAAACTATAATTACAAGCTACGATGTACGATTTACGAATTTTTAAAATCGTACTTCGTAAATCATAAATCTGAAACAAAGTAATTTATGATAAGAAGTCATTTCAAAGGGGTTTTGATAACGGGAAATAAATCCTATGCTGATGTTACCCGTGAAATTACAGCTCCCATTGAATCAAAACCAGCAAAATGGTGGTATGCTGCTATGACCCTTGCCACGCTGGCGCTGCTTTTCGGTGCGTGGGCATTGTATAATACGTTAGCATTTGGATTGGGAACCTGGGGTATTAATAATTCTGTTGCATGGGGTTGGGATATTATAAACTTTGTGTGGTGGATTGGAATTGGGCATGCCGGAACGGCATTCACCATTTTCCTGCTCATTTTCAGGCAGAAGTGGGCAGCTTCCATCAACCGCACTGCCGAGGCCATGACGGTTTTTGCCGTGTTGTGTGCAGCATTATTCCCATTATTGCATATGGGACGACCCTGGCTTGCATTTTTCATTGCACCGTATCCAAACACACGCGGTCCTTTATGGGTAAATTTTAACTCGCCACTTTTCTGG
This sequence comes from Bacteroidales bacterium, assembly GCA_014860575.1. NCBI lineage: Bacteria > Pseudomonadati > Bacteroidota > Bacteroidia > Bacteroidales > Bacteroidales bacterium. The sequence goes on along the minus strand of JACZJK010000052.1, from coordinate 87,383 downwards.
GACTTCCTGGCAATCAGCACGTATCTTCTTATGTCAATTACGCTATGGTACCTGGGGATGATTCCTGATTTAGCTACCATCCGTGATCGCACCACGAGTAGAATAAAAAAAGCTATTTATGGATTCTTTTCGATGGGCTGGAGCGGCTCAGTATTTCAATATAATCGTTACGAAACAGTTTCAAGGATTTTAGGTGGACTTGCTGCGCCTCTGGTTATCTCGGTTCACTCAATTGTAGCGCTCGACTTTGCCGTATCAGTGATACCAGGATGGTACACAACAATATTCCCACCATACTTTTTCGTGGGAGCCATTTTCTCGGGTTTTGCTATGGTGCTAACCATTATGATATTCCTTCGTAGAGCGTTTAAGCTGAAAGACTTCGTCACGGACAAGCACCTGGAATTTATTTCACAGGTGCTGAAATACGGAAGTTTGATTATAGGATCGGCTTACCTGATGGAAATGTTTATTGCATGGTATTCTGGTGTGAACTATGAAATGTATACTTTTCTGAACGCGCGGGCTACCGGGTCATTCGCTTTTGAATTCTGGATCATGGTAATTTGTAACGCAGTGCTGCCACAGTTTTTCTGGTTTAAAAAAGTGCGAACCAGCATTGTATGGCTTTTTATCATTTCCATATTTATCAACATTGGCATGTGGTTCGAACGTTTTGTGATTTTGGTTTCATCACTCTCAGAGGACTATTTACCTTCCAGTTGGGTAAGTTATTCACCTACGCTTGTAGATATTGGATTGTATGTGGGAACTTTTGGACTGTTCTCTGCAGGATTGCTTATGTTTGTTAGGTTTATACCAATTATAGCTATCAATGAAGTAAAAGGAATCAGTAAGGTTGGTTATGAAAATCGAAAAAACGAGGGGGTTTTATGAGCAGTAAAACAATAATTGGCGTTTTTGATGATGAAAACCTGGTTGTAAACACCATACGAAAGCTTAACGAGAAGAAAGTAAGGATCAGGGATGTTTATGGTCCATTTGCAAGCCATGATATAATTTCAGCGATCGCAAAGCCTTCTCGGCTTCCTCATCTGTCATTTCTGTTTGGTGCTGGAACTGTTTTTGGAACCTTCGCATTCCTTTATTATACATCAGTAGTGGATTACCCACACATTTATGGCGGAAAACCAGTTTTTTCCTTTCCGCCTATGGTGGTGATTATGTATCTTGCTACTATTCTGGTTACGGGAACCTTATCGGTTTTCACTTTCCTTGGAATATCAGGAATGTATCCAGGCAAAAAAGCCCAGATGCCAGGTATTGGTACAATGGACGACAAATTTTTCCTTGTGATAGATGAAAATGATGCAAACGCTACCTCGGCTGAGGCACTTTTAATGCAGCATGGTGCTCTTGAAATAAAGTATGAATAGATTAAAAAATGAAATCAATTATAATTTTACGAAGACTCATACCCATGAATGGTCGCACAATCCTAACGCTAATGTTTGTTGCCCTGATCATATCTGCTTGCGATCGTAGCCGAAACGATAAAGGTTACGAATATTTTCCTGATATGTTCCACTCACCGGCTTACAAAACCTTCAGCGATAATCCAGCACTTCCTGATGATAAAACGATGCTTGAACCTCCCGAAGGTTCCATTCCCCGCGGGTTTACACCCTATCCTTATGATACCTCATTTGAGTCTCGTGAACTGGCAGGATTGGAACTCGAAAACCCATTCACACCGAATGAGCAATTGCTAGGGCAGGGCAAGGAACTATATGCGATATTTTGCATGAATTGTCATGGCGCTGGCGGAACAGGCGATGGATTCCTGCATACTTCCGGGAAATATCCAATCAGACCAGCAACCCTGGTTGAAGGCGACATACTATCAAAACCTTCAGGCGAGATTTATCATGTGATCACAAAAGGCTGGGGTGTAATGGGTGCACATGAATCAATGATCAGACCCGATGATCGCTGGAAAATTGTAATGTTTGTAGAAGAAGTGCTTCAGCAACAAAAATAAATGCATTATCCATGGAGTTGAAATTTGACTTTAAACGCGGGTGGCGAATTTTATTCGCAGTTTTAATTGTAATTGGCCTCGCAGGCATTATTTTCGGTCTTTTAACAAACCCGGCAAGGGCATGGGCAAACATCTTGCTCAACAATTACCTATTTATAATGCTCTCCATTGGTGCACTGTTTTTCTATGCTGTTCAGTATGTTACCCATTCAGGGTGGTCTGCTATGTTTCAGCGTATCCCGCTGGCTGCAGGCGTTTGGCTGCCAATAGGCGCGATTGTAATGTTCCTGTTTTATTTTGGAATGCATTACATTTATGAGTGGACCCACCCGGAAGCTCTGGCTTATGATAAACTTTTGCAACATAAATCGCCTTATCTCAACATACCTTTCTTCTATATCAGGGTAGTCATATATTTTATCCTTTGGATTGGGATTGCATGGTGGATGCGTAAACTCACATTGCGCGAAGATATTGAAGGAACCTTGCACATTGATAAGCATGTTAAAGCTGCTGGTGCTTTTTTATTTGCTATCGTATTCACTTTTACGATGGCTTCAATTGATTGGATTATGAGCATTGATGCACATTGGTTTAGCACTTTGTTTGGATTGAAAAACCTGCTTGCAACAATCTATTATGCAGTCGCATTTATAATCCTGTTAATGTTATGGCTTCAGAAGCAGGGTTACCTTACCCAAATGAACGAAGCACACCGCAACGACTTCGCACGCTACCTGTTCAGGTTAAGTATTGTGTGGGGTTATTTATGGTTCGTACAATACCTTGTGATATGGTATGCCAATATACCAGAAGCCACCATGTATTACGTTCCAAGGGCGCAGGGAGAATGGAGCACCTTGTTCTACCTTGATTTTGCTTTGAACTTTGCCATACCTTTTTTGGCACTTATGAATGATAAGTTCGCCCGTACAAAGATTGTGATGATTGCGATAAGTTTGCTGTTGCTTGTTGGAATGTGGATAAGCCTGTTTCTTCAGATCATGCCGGGTAGTATTGGAATCCTGCAATTTGGGATAATTGAAATTTCAGGCACTGTAGGTTTCATCGGCTTGTACCTGTACTTTGTGTTCAGCCATCTGAGCAAAATTCCACTCATACCGGTGAACCACCCTTACCTTGAGGAAAGCAAGCACAGGCATTTTTAGGAAGAATAGGAGAAATTGAGAATGGGAGACATAGAGAAGGGGAGAAAAGGAGAAGTGGAGGTTGGTGCAATACCCGTCTGACCGCTTTGAGCGGTCTGACGGATAAGAAAGAAGAATCTAACGACTCATGAGATAAAGATGACAGGAATTAAGTTGATGTAAAATAAACCCCAATAATTAACTGACAAACAAACACTTAATAAAATGGTTAAACTTTTATTCTTTCTTTTAACAATCATAATCCTGAGTGCAAAAGCCCAGGAACAAAAGCTTTACGAAGACCTGCGCCAACCGGAAATAGGCGTTGTTGAAAAACTCGACACTTATATTTCAGAAGATATTATGGTTATTGATGAAAATAATCAGGCTGTATCATTGCGCTCACTCATTGATAAACCAACCGTCCTCAACCTTGTATACTATCGTTGTCCAGGAATTTGCAGTCCGATTATGGAATCAATTGCCAACGTTGTTGATAAAACTGATATGATACCCGGAAAGGACTTCCAGGTTCTGACCATAAGTTTCGATCCTACCGAGTCAACCGAACTGGCACAACAAAAACGCAACAATTATTTCTATCTGATAAAAAGGGAATTCGATCCCAATGGCTGGCGCTTCTTCACTGCCGACAGCACCAATGCTATAAACCTTACCGAACAAGTTGGTTTTAAATATAAAAAAGTTGGCTTCGATTATATTCACACGGCTTCTATTATAGTTCTGAGCCCGCAGGGGAAAATAACACGCTACCTGCAAGGAGTGTTTTATTTACCGTTTGATGTAAAAATGGCGGTTGTAGAAGCAGCAGAAGGCAAATCAGGGCCATCCATCTCACGCGTACTGGCATATTGTTATGCGTTTGATCCCGCAGGCCAGCGCTATGTTTTTGATATTACTAAAATTGCAGGAACACTGATCCTGTTTTTTAGTGCAGTTATTTTTCTGTTTCTTTTAATCCGTTACAAAACCAAAAAACCCATACCTAAAGTATAATAAATTATGAATGAACAAATTGCAACACATCACGATGTGAGTTATCTGGATTATCGGGGCAAATACAAGGGAATATTTGCCTGGATATTATCCACCGACCACAAGCGCATAGGTTTGCTTTACCTATATACCATAATGGCCTTTTTTGTGGTTGGAGCCATACTTGGGCTCATGATGAAAATCGAACTCTTCGCTCCCGGAAAAACAATTATGGGACCACAAGCTTATAACAGCTTTTTTACACTGCATGGTATCATTATGATCTTTGTGATTGTAATACCAGGATTGCCTGCAGTGTTTGGCAACTTCTTCCTGCCATTGATGTTGGGCGCTAAAGATGTGGCTTTCCCGAAGCTGAACCTTGCTTCCTGGTATTTTTATATCATTGGTATCATCGTGGTATTGTTTTCACAATTTATGGGAGATGGCGCTCCTGATACAGGATGGACTTTTTACGCACCCTACAGTTTCAAAACCCAGGCCAATGTATTGCCTGCAATAACAGGGGCTTTCATTATGGGATTCTCATCCATTGCAACAGGTATTAACTTCATCGTAACCATTCACAGGATGCGTGCACCGGGAATGACCTGGTTTAAAATGCCTTTGTTTCCCTGGACGCTTTATGCAACCGCTTGGATACAATTGCTTGCAACACCAATCATTGGCATCACACTCTTGCTCATAATTGCTGAACGTACGATGGGTATTGGAATTTTTGATCCCGCCCTGGGTGGCGACCCCATTCTTTATCAGCATCTTTTCTGGACATATTCCCACCCGGCTGTTTATATCATGATTTTGCCGGCCATGGGTGTGATCTCTGAGATTATTCCCACCTTTTCCCGTAAATCAATTTTTGGCTACAAGGTTATTGTAATATCATCCCTGGCAATAGCTTTTATCGGCTCATTTGTTTGGGGGCATCACATGTTTACAAGTGGTATGAGCGGCGTATCTTTATTTGCCTTTTCGTTCCTCACTTTCCTGGTTGCCATTCCGAGTGCTATAAAAGTGTTTAATTGGGTCAGTACCATGCACAAAGGCTCATTGCTCATGCGAACGCCATTCTTTTGGGCGGTATCATTCCTCTGGGTATTTATGATCGGCGGTTTATCCGGCCTTATGCTAGGTTCATTGGCTATCAATGTGCATGTGCATGATACACATTTTGTGGTTGCACACTTTCATTATATTGTATTTGGTGGCACCGGCTTTGCCTTTTTTGGTGCAATTCATTATTGGTTCCCAAAAATGTTTGGTAGAAGGTACGATGCCTCCTGGGCAAACATTGGCTGGCTAACTTTCTTTATTGGATTCAACACGTTGTACCTTCCTATGTTTATTCTTGGAATCCAGGGTATGCCTCGCCGTTACTACGATTATCTGGCTGAGTTTCATTCCGGAAATATCATTTCCTCTTTTGGAGCCATAGTTCTCATCAGCGGTATTTTGATTATTATTACGAATCTTATTCGTAGTGCCCGTCATGGTGAGAAAACAAGTGTAATGAATACCTGGGGTGGTAAAACCCTGGAATGGACTGTTCCTACACCACCACCACTTGAGAATTTTGATGAAATTCCAATAGTTACTAAAGGCCCCTATGATTATAACTAAACGCGTTCAAATATGAATTCAAACATTTCCCATGCGCATGGTCACGATGAGCACGAAGCGTCCAAATTTGGAATGTGGCTGTTCATTTTTACCGAACTATTGCTCTTTGGTGGACTATTAATTGTGTATGCAGTGTATCGTTACAGAAACCCGGCTGCTTTTCAATTGGCCGGAGAAGAACTTGATGTAATGATAGGCACTGTAAATACTGTAATCCTGCTCATTAGCAGTATGACTATGGCTATGTCTATTACAGCCATTCAAAAGAACGACAGGCGGATGGCGCTGATTTTTCTGGGAACAACGATTTTCCTGGCAGTAGTTTTTATGGTGAACAAGTATTTTGAATGGGGCGAAAAAATCAGCTATGGCTTTTTCCCCGACACAACTTCTCTACACGAATTAGGCCAGGGCACCATTCTGTTTTTTGGCTTATACTTCGTTATGACCGGCCTGCATGCATTGCATATAATCATTGGAGTTGTGTTTATCGGATATATTCTTTTTAAGGTTCAGAAAAGTGAAATTCATAGCGGAAATTATTACCTGCTTGAAAATGGCGGTCTTTACTGGCATCTGGTTGACCTTATCTGGATTTTCCTGTTTCCATTGTTTTATCTCATTCATTAAACCGTATAATTATGAGCGAACATAAATCGCATGTAACAGGCTATCGCACACACTTAATGGTGCTTGCCGCACTGCTGGTTCTTACTTCAATAACCGTTGGGATCACCCGTTTGGAACTCGGACCTTTGAATACCACTGCTGCCATGCTTATTGCAGGCTTAAAAGCCTTTATTGTGCTGGCCTGGTTTATGCATTTGAAATTTGAAAGTGCTTTCTATAAAATTATGGTTACCCTGGTTTTTATCTTATTTCTTCTGATCTTACTCGTAACATTCTTTGATTATTGGTTCAGAACCTAGGGGGAAAGTTAAAGTTCAAAGTCCAAAATCTAAAAAAAGAGATTAGATGTTCTGGACAAAGGATTAGTAAAGATTTTTGGATTTTGTTATTTGATATTTGGATTTCTTGTTTTGAACCGTTTGTTGAAACTAAAAATTAATTCTACAAGATATGTTTTCAGGTGCATCTACATTTGTTGAAGGAGTTGATACGGCTTTTGCCATAACCATCGGTATCTCCTTGTTCTTTTTAATTGGAATAACTGCAGTGATTATTCTGTTTCTCTTTCGCTACGATGAAAAGAAACATCCTAAAGCTGTTCAGATTGAGGGAAATACAAGCCTTGAAATTATCTGGACGGCTATTCCAATTCTCCTTGTGCTGTTAATGTTCTATTACGGTTGGGCAGGGTGGATCAATATGAAAAGACCGCCTGAAGGAGCCATGGAAGTGACAGTAAACGCCCGTATGTGGAATTTCTCATTCCAGTATGAGAATGGCCGTGTAACTGACAGGCTCTACGTTCCTATTGATGAGCCGGTAAGGTTAAACCTCAATGCTATGGATGTATTGCATTCGCTTTATATCCCGGCCTTCAGGCTGAAAGAAGATATGGTTCCCGGACTCGAAAACAACCGCGCCTGGTTCGAAGCCACCAAAGAAGGCACTTACAACCTGTTTTGTGCCGAATATTGCGGGTTGCAGCATTCTTTTATGTTCACCGATGTAGTGGTGATGTCGCAGGAAGAGTACCTCGCATGGTATTCTGATACAACAGGATTGGTTCCTGTAATTACTGAGGACACCGACCTTGCATTGTTGGGCCGGCAGATTGTAACAGGTAAGGGATGCATAGCCTGCCATTCTATGGATGGTTCAAAATTGGTGGGACCCTCATTCAAAGGCATTTATGGTGCAAGCCATATAGTAATAACAGATGGAAATGAGCGCGAACAGGTGGTTGATGATGAGTATATCCGCCAGTCAATATACGAACCGGATGTTGATATCGTTAAAGGTTATCGCCGTGGACAAATGATATCATACGAGAATGAGATCAGTGAAGACGAAATCAAACTCATCATTGAGTTTATTAAATCATTGAATGAATAAAGCTGTAACCTACAGCCAGATTGCAGACTGGAAAACACTTTGCAAACTTAATATTATATTACCGGTAACGTTGAGCGCGTTTACCGGTTTTGTGCTTTATTCAGGATCAGTTAATTTTGAAACCTTTATTGTATGCGCCGGAGTGTTGTTAATGGCAAGCTCCTCTTCAATATTAAATCATATCATCGAACGACGGACTGACGCCTTGATGTCCCGAACCGCCAACAGGCCGATTCCTACTGGCAGGGTGAGTGTCAAAAAGGCTTCTTTGGTTGCTGCTCTATTAGGAATAGCCGGTGCCGCATTGCTTTTTACCAATGGTTTCATGCCAATGTTACTGGGAGTGATCAACCTTTTATGGTACAGCCTGGTTTATACACCATTAAAGAAAGTAACTGCCTTTGCTGTAGTTCCCGGATCAGTAATAGGAGCAATACCACCTGTGATAGGCTGGACGGCTGCCGGTGGCTATGTATTTGACTTTCATATAATCCTGGTAGCGTTTTTCTTTTTCATTGGTCAAATACCACATTTCTGGATGATTATTATGCTGCTGGGAAAAGATTACGAAGCGGCAGGATTAAAGAGTATCAGCAAGGTGTTTAGCAATCATCAGATTGTGAACCTGACATTGATGTGGGTTGCAGCTACCGCTATGTCGGCAATACTGCTTGTACTCTTCGGAGTTTTCACATCACTTACAATATCAATTATTATATTCCTGATGGTGTTTCTATTGTTGATTTCATTCCGCACGTGGATAGGAGTAAGCCACCTACCCAAACCCAAACTCGCATTTTTGGCTATTAACTTGTTTTACCTAGGAGTGATGCTGACGTTGATTGTGGAAGGCTTGATCCGATAAATCAAACGCTGGCTGTATCGAACTCAAATTAACTTTTTCAGCCCTATCTTTGCAAAAAATCATTTTGTTGGAAAAAGAAAACTTAAGCTACCGGTTAATTGCCAAAACTACTTCCGGGCTCGAAAATGTACTCGCCACTGAATTGCTTGCACTTGGCGCCATGAATGTTGAATCAATTAAAAGAGCCGTTGCATTTGATGCCAACCTGGAAATGCTGTACAAAGCTAACTATTGTCTGCGCACCGCATTGCGCATTCTTAAACCGGAGGCAAGCTTCACCGCTGCTGATGACAAACAACTCTACGATCAGATATATAAGATTCACTGGCAGGAACATCTTGACGTTGAAAAAACATTTGCTATTGATGCCGTGGTGAGTGGAGATCGCTTTACGCACTCGCAATATGTGGCTTACAAAACTAAAGATGCTATCGTTGACCAGTTCCGCGACCGTTTCGGGGCACGCCCCTCTATTGATAATGAAGATCCTGACTTGCGCATCAACGTGCATATCAACAATGATCAGGTGAGTGTATTGTTCGACAGTTCTGGCGAATCGCTTCACAAACGTGGCTATCGTGACATTGTTGACAAAGCCCCCATCAATGAAGTGCTTGCTGCCGGGCTGATCATGCTCAGCGGCTGGCAGGCCGATTGTCATTTTGTTGACAGCATGTGTGGTTCAGGAACTATTCCTATTGAAGCAGCCATGAATGCCATGAAAATCCCGGCAGGTTATTTCAGAACCAAATATGGTTTCATGAAATGGAAAGACTACGATGAAACTCTCTGGAAGGATGTGGTTCGCAAGGCAGATGATCTGATGACGGATTTCGATTTCCAAATCATTGGTTCCGACCGCTCAGCAAGGGCCATTGAAATTGCGAAGCAAAACATTCAAAATGCGCGCTTGCACAAAGACATCAGGCTGATTAAAAAACACATGGAGGAATTCACCCCGCCTGAAGCGCCTGGAATGCTCATTATCAACCCGCCTTATGGCGAAAGGCTGGAAGAGCACGACATCAAAGCCTTATATTCTTCAATCGGCGACAGCCTGAAACGCAATTTTAAAGGCTATCAGGCATGGGTGATCAGCAGCGATTTTTATGCTTTGAAGCATATTGGACTAAAACCTTCAAAAAAATTGGTTGTATTTAACGGGCCACTGGAATGCCGTTTTGTTTGCTTCGATATTTTTGCGGGAACCCATAAGGATAAGAAGATACGGGAATCAGGAAATCAGGAGTAACGGTTCAGACCCTCACTGAATAGCTCCGAATATTAGAAGCACAAACCAATTCCGGGCTGTAAAAGAATTTCAGGAGTTTTTCAAACATTTCGTCAGCAAGCTTCTATCCTTGCCCGAATATCCCTGCTTGAAATAGAGACGTTTGGCTTTTTCGTTTTGGTTCTCAACTTCGAGGAGTATGGTGTTCACTCCAAGTTCTGTTGCTGTGGCATGGATGAATTCCATTGTTTTTAGGCCAATACCCAGGTTGCGGTATTTTTCAATGATGTAAAACTCATCAATCATTGCCATCCTTCCCTTATACTCAAAGCTGAAGCCAAATGTGAGCACGATATAGCCGGCTGGAGCATCATCGGATTGAATCATCCATATTCGGCCTATTTGTTTGTCCCGGATAAGGATATTAAGGTTTTCCAGGCATTTTTGCCGGTCGAACGGATAATTGTCAATAGCATTGAAATCAGCCATCATGTCTAAAATTGCCTGGCTGTCTTCTTCTTTTATTTCTAAGAATTTGATTTCCATAACAGATCAATTCAAAATTCCAAATTCAATATTCTACCTTTTACATTCTCAATTACCCTTCATTCACAATCTCACTCAGTTCGAGCCAACGGTCGGCCTTTACATCAATACGGCTGATTAGTTCTCCAAGTTGTAACGACCATTCCTGCAACTCGGACGGCGAACCCTCCCCATTGTTCAGCTTGCGGAGAAGTGCGGCTTTTTGTGTTTCAAGGTCGTCAATTTCTTTGGTAAGCGTTTCATACTCTTTTGTTTGTTTGTAGGAAGGCTTGTTTGAAGACCTGGTCAGTCGCGCTTCCAGTTTTTCAGGGTTTACTTTCCGAACCGACTTTAGCGATTTTTCTTCGATTTGCTTAAGCCGGTAGTATTCAGAATAATTGCCGTAATAATCCTTTACCTTTCCATTGCCTTCGAACGCAAAGATGTGATCCACCATGCGATCCATGAAGTAGCGGTCATGCGAAACAATCATCAGGCAGCCTTCATAATTCTCAAGAAACTCTTCCAGTTTGTTCAGTGTGTCAATATCCAGGTCGTTGGTGGGTTCGTCGAGAATTAAAAAGTTTGGATTTCGCAGCAAAACGGTTAGTAAGTAAAGTTTGCGCTTTTCGCCTCCGCTCAGGCTCGAGAAGTAATTATACTGGATATCGGTGTGGAAGTTGAAGAAGGTCAGAAACTGGGAAGGCGTCATGCTTCCTTTTTTCATCACTACCTGTTCGGCGATTTCTTTAACAATCTCAATAATGCGTTTGTCGCCGGTTATGGGCAGCCCATCTTGCTGGAAATAACCAATTTCCACGGTTTGACCCATAACAACCTTTCCCGTGTCTGCTTTGGTTTCACCCATGATTATCCGCAGCAGGGTAGATTTTCCTGAACCGTTTTTGCCCACAACGCCAATACGGTCGCCGCGCTTGAAAATATACGTAAAATCACTCAGTAGTTGCTGGTCGCCGTACTTTTTTGAGATATAATTCAGTTCAAGGATTTTCCCTCCGAGCCTTTGCATCTGCACATTAAACTCACGGGGTTTATCTTCACTTCGCCGCCCTTTCACCTTTTCTTCAAGATTAAAGAATGCTTCCTCACGGGCTTTTGCTTTGGTGGCGTGGGCCTGCGGCTGTCGGTTCATCCACTCAAGCTCGGTGCTATACAATGCTTTTGCCTTTTCGAAGCCAAGCTTTTCAATGGCTGCCTGTTCGGCTTTTTTCTCAAGAAAACGGGCATAATTGCCTTTGTAACGATACAAGGTCTGATTGTCCAGTTCAAGGATCACATTACACACTTTATCAAGAAAATAGCGGTCGTGGGTCACAATGAAAATACTCAAATTCTGGCGGTCGAGATAGTTTTCGAGCCATTCAATCATGGTTACATCCAGGTGATTGGTAGGCTCATCAAGGATGATCAGGCTGGCTTTGTTTATCAGCGCCTTGGCCAGGGCAACCTTTTTTCTCATTCCGCCCGATAGAGTACCGATGTTTTGGTTCAAATCATTGAGGTCGAACCTGCCAAGTATTTCTTTGATCCGGGCTTCAAAATTCCATGCCTGCAGTTCGTCCATGCGGTTGATCAGCTCATCGGGCATTTCCCGGCCATGAGCAGTTGACAGACTGATTTGCTCATACTCTCTTACAGTCTTTGTGAGTTCATCTTCAGCATCAAAAATGTAATCAAGGATCGTGGAACCTTCATCCATATATGGATTTTGTGGGAGATAAGAAATGCTGACATCATTGCCAATAGTAACCCTTCCAGAATCGGGAGTGTCTTCTCCGGTCAATATCCTTATCAGACTGCTCTTGCCCGCTCCATTTCGCGATATCAAAGCAATTTTCTGGCCTGCCTCGATGCCAAAGCTTATGTTTTCAAAAAGAAGCTTTTCGCCAAAAGATTTTGTGAGGTTCTCAACCGAAACTATATTCATCTGAATTGCAAAAGTGAAAAATTTTCCGGTTGCAAAAGTAACCTAATAATCTCAAACGCCCGGTTAATAATGCCTTTGACAATGAAAAGTTAACAGTTGGCGGTTGGCAGTTGGCAAAGCCCTATGCAGCATCACAATAAAAAGCGATCCATGCCTCTGGAGTTAGCTTTACAAAACTAGCATCTATTTTACTTATTTATCAAAGCTATTAATCCAACTATGAGTGCAAGTGCAGCAATAACAAGAATAACCCATACCAACGTTGTATTTGCACCTGGTCCTGCCGAAGCATAACGCATATCACTGCTTGCATCCTGGGCAACAATAATCCGGCCTTCCATATAGGGATGTGGTGTGCACATGTAAATATATTCGCCTTCCTTTGTTACCACTTGCGAATAGCTCTCCGCATGAGCAAGCAGGGGAGAAGCAAAACGCTCAGGGCCGCTTTTCACCAACGCATTGTGAACACCTGAAAATTCCCCATCCATATAAGTGAAAACATCTTCATTGATCCATCTAACAGTGGTTCCTGGCGCAACCTGAATAACTTTAGGATGATACGAATTGCCAATAATCCTTACGGTCACCTCTTTGGTTTCGCTGCCATACACTACCGGCACATCCACATCGGGCGAACCAACGCCAAAAGGTGTTATGGTTCGAATAGACTTTGCGCGGAATTCATCCATTTCAGCATCGGTGTATAAAATACCATCCGATAGTATTGTTTTCTGAACCTCTGCATTATTATCGCAAACCAGCAATCCAAGGGCACCGCGATCAGTGGAGCCTACGGCATGTGAGAGCATCAGGAAAGCGCCTTCGTCGGGTGGAAGCCTGAACTCTACTACCCACGAATCGGATGGACCGGCGGTTACTGACTGCCCACCGACGAATTTATTATCCGGATTGCCCTGCCAATAAGCAAAATCCCATACAATGCCGACAATATGAAAAGTGGACAGCAGGTTGGGTCCGGCATTCAGGAAATTAATGCGTACATAATCGCCTGGCTTGCCAACAATTGGTTCCTCAACATAGCGGAACAGTTTTCCGTTAAATGCAGTGTACATTGGCCTGCCTTGTCCGTCAACAGCATCTTTTCCGCTTGCATAATATTCATGCTGTACAAGATAAATTTCAATATCCGGCTCCTTGTTAAGAATTTTTTCGAGCTCAAATTTCTTTTTTGGCTGAACCACCATCATGCCATACTGACCGAAGATGATGTGCATGGGGATGGAATGTCCGCCGGGAGCGCAATGATACATATATACACCGGGCAATGTAGCCCTGAAAACAATAGTGGCGCTATCGTCGGGATTGATTTTGCCAAGGTATTTTGAAGTTTGTGTATAAGCAGCATGAATCGATGCCCCGTGAGGGATATCGCCGGCATTTACTATGGTAAACTCTACGATATCACCCTCGTCAACTATAATTGTTGGACCGGGAATCTTGCCATCAATAGTGAAACCTTTGTAAATGATCCCGTTGCCGATATAACTATCGCCTTCTTCCAATGTGATCCTAACCTTTTTGTCGGGTATCGTATTTTGAGGTACATAGCTTGTTTCCGGTATTGATAAACGGGCATCACGCCTGACTATATCAATAAAATTGGCATCTCCGTTTGTTCTATCCTGTCTTGCCGGTGGCGAAGCTGCATTAACAGTTTCTTCCTGCGGATTTGCATTAATTGCCAGATCGCTCAGTGATTCAGTGTAATCGCTTGCTATTAATAAATTCTCCGCCAGTATATTTGAGACCCACTCGGGGTTGTTGCCCACAGCCAATTCCTGGGCAGTAATGGTGGCCAGAAGCTGTTTCGAAACCAAACTGCCTTCCTGCTGCTCACTTAACAACCTCGACAAGAATAAACGATTGCAGGCTTCGCAGGCGTAGCTTGTAGTATGTGCAAGGAAAGTCAGAATGAGAACCAACATAACTTTCCTTAAAATCGGTATTTGATGTGGTTTAAAGTTCATATTACTATTGTTTTATTTGATGTGCTTTATTTTAACCATTGAATAAGGGACAAAGGTAAATAAATAATACGGTATTGCAATACCTAATTACTGATAAATTTGAAAATTCTGAGATTTTGTATTATCATTCCACATGTAGTATAACTAATTTAGCTTCGAGGCATTTGGAAGAAACCGGAAATAGGGTGCGTGGAAGTAATACAGATGCATTTTACTGATAAGAGAAGAGGCAAATCATAAATTATTTTCACAATTAAACGGCGCCTTATCCGTTATTAGCTATCCTTTGACCAATTTTAAATTAAGAAGAATTCCCGCATGAGATAACACTTTACTCCGTGTTTGGCTATCAATATTCATTTAAATACAGCTACCATGAGAGTAACGTTCATTTTGTTAGGCGTTTTGGTTTCCTACGCAAGCATTCAATTTTCCAAAGTTCCAACTTTATTCGCACCTCCCCAGGCAGAGCATGTCAATTTTGCTTTCATGGGGTATTCAAACAGCACACATTATATTACACCGTTGAAGGTTACCCTCCGGAATGATTCAAATTTGAAACAGACTTTTAAAATTGCCAATGGCCAGATCCTGGTTCCTGACGACAAGGAATACCAGGAATTTGTGGTTACCCAAGAACTGTTAGTAGATTTATTGCCAAACCAGGAGCGAACCATGCCGGTTTATGCTATGTGCATCAATGCGGACCTGATGCCACCAGATGAAAGCATAAACTATGAGATGGGACCGGAGGCAAGTGAAGAACTCAAACGGCTCACAAGCCTGATTGAGAAAAACGGTTCGTACAACATTGAAGCGCAAAGCGCTGTGTGGTCTTTTTTTGGTGATCGCACATTGGAGCAGATCGCTGGATTCGATACCCTGCTGGTAGAAGAACTCACCACAATGCTGGCCGAAACACTTAATGTTGATTTACCCTCTGAGGCCGGGTCTGACGATTATTCAAGGAATTACTATTTCTCGGAATCTTTGTTCAAGTACACAATCAGGGGTAGTTTCCGCTATCAGCTTTTTGAGAGAAGCGCGATTCTCATTGCCATGTTTGATGCCAATAATATTGTTGTCAGGGAATTATACCGGAACAATACCTGCACTCCAGGCCATCATAACATTGAATACAATTTCGACGCTACTCATTTTGACGATTCAATGTATTACGTCAGGCTCCTGGAAAATGGCGAAATCATGCTTGAAATTGAAATTGAAACTCCCGAAGAACTAAGGCAGGGATAAATGAAATTGTAACTGAATATTCCTACAAATCATTTCCTGCAAAATCGGTAACGTTCTGGCTGTGTGACTTATTCAGAAACATCAGGATAGAAAACCGCTTTCAGCTCCTTTTTTATCCGATCCAAATCACTTGCTGTGATGAGCATTTCTCTTATACAGGCGCCTGATTCCCTGCGGAACCAATACAACTGGTAGATAAAGATAGTGATGTAGGAGAGGGAGGTCGCAATCCCGGCGCCAATCAGCCCTAGATTTGGGATCAACAAGAAACCAGATACCAACACGACAATAAAACCCAGCGCTGAAGATTTCGTATTGTGCTGAGGTTTACCGGATCCGCTAAAATAATGACTGAAAATATGGCTGGAGGAAAGTGTCAGGATTCCAGGACTAAGAGAAAAAATAACCGGCTTTACCTGGGCAAAGCCTTCGCCAAAAATAAACACAAAAACATCTGATGGAAGTGCAATCAGAACCAACAGCATCAGTGAAGTGGCTATGAATGTAAATTTAAGAAAGATCAGTGTGATGTTTTTAGCGTAAGCTGTATTTCCGGGTTCATTTGATATCCTTGAGTACTGAACCAGTGCAACGCTTTTAGAGATCAACCACATACCTTCGGCCAACTGTACACCGACTGCAAATTTTCCGAGGCTAGCTTTATCATAAAAGCGTTCCAACAAATAATAGCTCAGGCGGTAGTTGAAAAATTGCAATATGCTTGCAAGCTGCATCAATCCGCCATAATGAAGTATGGACTTTAATGGCCGGTCAATCTCATTGAGATCAGAAAAAACAATATAACGTCTGATGGAGGCAAGGCTCAGAAAAAAAGTAGAGAGGTAGGCGAGACATAAAGCATAGATGTAGTAATCTACCTCAGTGTGGTCGAGTACATAAATAAAAGCCATGATTGAAATATAGATCAGCGCGGTTTGCAGCACACTGATCATATTGTAGAGCTTTATTTTCTCCTTGCCAATCAGTATCATCATGTTCACCGAAGCCCAGTTTGAGATCAGGGAAAGTAGCATGGTTTCCCAACGGTATTCGGGGGGTATCATGCAAAATACATACAGCAGGATTGCACCAACGACTGATACCACCAATGCCCAGACATAAGAAAGGATAAAGAGTTTGGAAATATCGTGACGCGGAACAAGGTAGACCAGCGCCGGCCCGCCAACAAAGCTATTGACCAGTTGAATAAATGCTATTCCAAGGATAACGAGCACAATTGTTCCGTAGCCTTCGGCACCAAAGGCTCGTGCTGCAACCACCACCACGGCGAAGCCCAACAGGGTATTTAAAAATCTGGCAAATGCGGTTCCGGCAATCTTTTTGAACACGGGAGTGTAGTTTGTTGATTAATGACTGGTTGCTGGTTACTCGTTCCGGGTTCCAGGTTCAAAGTTCAAGGTTCCAGGTTCCGTATTTCTTGTGACTTGTTTCTTGATTCTTGTGTCTTGTCTCTTGATTCTTGTGTCTTATTTTCCTGCGGACCTTGAACCTTGAACTTTGAACCCTTTAAAAACTCCTACATCACTGCAAACGTATAAACCATATAAACAATATAAAACAAGATCAACACCCCGCCCTGCCATTGTTTAATAACTCTAAGTTTTGGGCTGAAAACCAATACAAAAGCCACGATGATCAGGTTCGAAAGGATGGCAACCCAGATGTCAAGGCCCATATCAGCAGCTGGCAGCGGCCTTATAATGGCTGAAACACCAAGCACCAGGAAAATATTGAAGATATTTGAACCCAGTGCATTTCCGATAGCGATATCAGAATTTCTTTTAAAAGCAGCCACCGCTGAGGTAACCAGCTCCGGCAACGAAGTAGCAACAGCAACGATTGAAAGGCCGATAATACGTTCAGATAAACCGAATTCCAGCGCAATTTTAATTGCACCATCAACAACCAGGCGTCCACCAAAAAACAACATCACAAGCCCCAAAAGAATAAAAGCTATGCTTTTACCCAGGCTAAGTGTTTTTGCATGAATTTCAACTGTTTCCTTATTCTTTTTTGTGATGTGTAGATTATAATAAAGAAATGCGGAAAAGAACACTAAAAATATAAAGCCATCAATAAAGCTGAGCGATCTTGGTTCACCGGTAAAAGTGATATAGGTTGCAAATAAAAGCAGCAACAATGATGCAACCATGCTGCCCGGAAATTCCTTAAAAAGTGTGTTTTTTCGGACAGTAATAGGATAAATGGCCGCTGCAACACCTATGATTACAAATGTGTTAAAGATATTGCTGCCTATGACATTGGAAATGGCCAGATCGGTTGCTCCTTCAGCGCTAGCCAATAAGCTTATTACCATTTCAGGTGCGGAAGTTCCGAAAGAAACAATGGTCAGGCCGATGACAATATCAGGAATCTTCTGGCGCCTGCCAAAAGCGCTGCCACCCTCAACAAGAAAATGTGCCCCGAATAAAAGCAGAGCAAAGCCTCCAGCGAAAAATATTATATCAAGCAATCCCATTTAAAAATTCAAAATTCAAATTCAAAATTCAAAAGAACAGCCCGTAATATCGTCACTCTTCCATTCTGCATTCGTAAATCCTCATTCTACATTCGGCCCTCGCCACTCGTCCCCCGTCCCTTTCAACCTCTTTCCCCAAATATCGCTCTTCCAATCCTAACCATGGTGCTGCCTTCTTCGATGGCAACCATATAATCGCTGGTCATGCCCATTGAAATTTCCGAGAAATCATCATCAGCAGCAAAGTAGTTTGTTTTTAAAAACACAAAGTATTCCTTTAATGTTTTGAACTCTTTCCTCACCCATTCCATATCATCGGTAAAAGTAGCCATTCCCATCACACCCCTGAGCTTTATGTTTTTCATGGATTTGTATTCCTGTGAGTTCAGGAGTTCAGCAGCTTCTTGCTGGTTCAGGCCAAATTTAGTTTCTTCCTGCGCAATATGGAATTGAAGCAGGCAATCAATCACACGCTGATTTTTGCTGGCTTGTTTGTTTATTTCTATTAATAATTTCAGGCTGTCAATACTGTGAAACATTGACACGTACGGAGCAATGTATTTTACTTTGTTGGTTTGCAAATGCCCTATAAAATGCCACTGAATATCATCCGGAAGTTGCGGTTGCTTATCTATCAGTTCCTGTGCGCGGTTTTCACCAAATAAACGGTGACCGGAATTGTATACTTCCAGGATTTCGGATGGGGTGTGGGTTTTGGAAACGGCGATGATTTTGACATGCTCAGCTATTTCGTTCTTTAGTATGCTAAGATTTTCGGCGGCATTCATTTTATTCGCTTTTAGCCTGCAAATTTAGCCAATTTACAGCTTTATTGCTTTTTTGTGGTCAAGTGTTATATTTGCTAGCGTATTTGGTATTTCAAATGAAATCGAAATAGATTGTCAACATCCAATAACCAACCCTTCAATCATTGAACCTATGATAAAATTTTCAAAGCCTTTACTTAGTGAAATCAGACGGTGTGCTATTCAGTTGAGCCCCGAACAAAACAACATTCAACTCGAAGATGTTTTCAAAGGCTTCCAGGTAAGCCTGTATATTTCGGAAACCTATCCTTCACTGAGGCGTAGCTTCCGTGATGACGACGGGATTGATCGTGATGGAGAGTATTACCTCTTGGTGACCAGGCTCTGATTGATATGCCTGGCTTAATGAAAACAAAAAAAGAGGCCACCCGGAATTGGGCAGCCTTTTTTTAATTAGTCAAAATGTGTAGCGCCTATAAAGCCAATGGGGCAATATTCAAAGTAGAGACGCAATGCATTGCGTCTCTAACGGACATCGTAGAAACAAACCTTGGGCGACCAGATCTTTTCTTCTTTCTTCAGTTTTTTGATCGCTTTTTCAATGTCTGATTTTTCAACTCCTGCTTTTTCATCTATTTCGCCTGCTTTCATGGGCTTGCCGCTGATGGTTTTTAGGACGATTTCTGTGAATTCCATTTCTTTGAGGGTTTAGTATCTGTTATAGAGGGTTTAGAATGTTTAGAGGGTTTAGAGATTTAGGGTGTTTAGAAGTTTAGAGAGTTTAGTGGTTGAGGGTGTATAGAGCATTTGAAAGTTTGCCAACTGCCGATTGCCAACTGCCAACTTTTTATCAATCAAGTAGATGCACCACCAACCCGCTGCGCAGTTTGGGTTCGAACCAGGTTGTTTTCGGAGGCATGATGTTGCCGGTGTCAGCAATGTCAATCAATTGCTGCATGGAAACCGGGAAAAGGGCAAAAGCGGCTTTCATCTCGCCACTGTAAACTCGTTTTTCAAGTTCGCCCAAGCCACGGATGCCACCAACAAAATCAACGCGCTTGCTGGTTCTCAGGTTTTTGATATCCAGGATTTCATCCAGCACCTTTTGCGAGAGTATTGTTACATCCAGCACGCCAATCGGGTCCAGATCGTTGAAAGTGCCTGGCTTTGCTGTTAATGAATACCAATTGCCATCGAGGTACATGCCGAAATTATGCAAACGGTCGGGCCCGCATGTAGTTGTGCCTTTGGGTTCGACCACAAATACATCTTCCAGTTTTTTGAGAAACGTTGCACTGTCCAGGCCATTCAGGTCAGTTACCACCCTGTTGTAATCAATAATTGTAAGTTGATCATCAGGAAAGAGCACGGCAAGGAAGAAGTTATATTCCTCATCGCCCTGATGATTGGGGTTGTTCTTTTTCTTCTCATTGCCCACCAATGCGGCGGCGGCAGTGCGATGATGGCCATCAGCCACATAAAAGGAAGGCACGCCGGCAAAGAGGGTTGTTATTGCTGCATTGGTAGCTTTATCTCGGATCACCCAAAAATGATGTCCAACACCATCGTCAGCAACAAAATCATACTCCGGCTTTTGGTTCTGAACGATACCTGAAACAATCTTGTCAATGGCGGCTTGTGCAGGATAACTGAAGAAAACCGGCTCCATATTGGCATTGGTAATGCGAACATGCTTCATGCGGTCTTCTTCCTTATCGGGCCTGGTGAGCTCATGTTTTTTGATCACGTTGTTCAGATAATCCTCAACCGACGCACAGCCTACGATACCATATTGCGTTTTCCCGTTCATGGTTTGGGCATAAATATAGAAATATGCTTCAGAGTCGGGAACCAAATAGCCTTTGGATCGGAACAGCTCAAAATTTTCTTTTGCCTTGTCGTACACAGGTTGTGAGTGTATATCAAATTCAACCGGCAGATCAATTTCTGGTTTTATGATATGAAGCAGGGAGTACTCGTTTCCTGCCGCTTCCTGCCTTGCCTCCACTGAATTAAGCACATCGTAGGGTCGTGATGCGAGATCTTTTGCGATTTCCTTTGGTGGCCTGAGGCCTTTGAATGCTTTCAATACAGCCATAAAGAGTGATTTTAGATGTTAATGATTGAGATTTGTTTCAACAAATTATTTGGGGTTCAAATGTACGAAAAGGAATGAAACCGTAAACCCGGCAGCAAGCGTATTGCATGGGAAAGCAAGAAAAAAGCCGCGTATCAGCGGCTTTCATAAAAATTAATCCGGGTCTTCGTCTACTCCGCCTGCCTTTTGCAGTGAGCCGATCAACGCGCCAAGCATTTTTGTCATTTCCATGAGCTGCGAACGCGAATACTCTTCCTCCTCTTCGTTTATATAGCCAAGCTGCCGCGCCAGGGATGTAAAAACCAGACAATCGCGAAGCGAACTTTTCCCCATCTTCAGGTAGTAGATGAACTGGCTCTTGTTTCTGGCGGAACCTTCGGCGATGTTCAGCCCGATGCTTTGGGCGGCATGACAAAATCGTGTAGATAAAATGCCTTTATCGGTATCATAAAAATTCGCTCCACGTTCATGCACCCAGGCAATGTAATCAAGAGCTTTATGATAGACCCTTAGGTCTTCGAACCGGAAGAAAGAAATTGGTCTGTCGAGTTCAGCTTCCATAGTTTTAGATTATTGATTTATGAACCAGCGGAGAATAGTAATGTTCAAGTTAGTTTACCTTAAATGTATCGTCGCCTTGTAATATGAAGTTTACAATTTGTGTTGCAGCAGCAAGGCCTGCATTGATGTTCGCCTCGGATGTTTGAGCGCCCATTTTTTTAGGTGTGAAAAAAGACCTGCCTGGGAATTCAGCTTCGATCTTGTCTTTGCAATCAGGGGCAATATCCGATAAATATCCAAAGTCTTTTCTTTCGGCAAACATTTTCAGCAATCCGTCTTCATCAATCACCTCTTTGCGGGCAGTGTTCACAAGGATTGCACCTTCGGGCATTTTTGACAAAAGCTCAAAATTGATAGATTGTTTGGTTTTGGCATTGGCCGGGATGTTCAATGAAACATACTGGCTGCTGGCATAGAGCTCTTCAACCGTTGAAATGTACTCTACATCATCCTTTTCAATTTCAGACCTGGAAACAAAAGGATCAAAAGCATACACTTTCATACTGAAGCCTTTGGCAATCCTGGCAACACATTTGCCTACATTTCCATATGCATGAATGCCCAGGGTTTTACCCAGAAGTTCGGTTCCCGACGAGCCGTTGAATTGTTTGCGTGCAAAGTATACCATCATACCCAATGCAAGTTCGGCAACTGCATTGGAATTCTGTCCGGGAGTGTTCATGGCAACCACCTTGTTTTCAGTGGCAGCTGCAAGGTCAATATTATCAAATCCGGCACCGGCACGAACCACGATTTTCAGTTTCTTGGCTGCTTCTATTACCTGGCGATTTACATTGTCGCTCCTGATGATCAGGGCATCAACATCAGAAACAGCGTTGATAAGATCATTATGATCGGTGTATTTTTCGAGCAGGGCGAGTTCAAAACCTGCAACTTCAATAATTTTTCTGATCCCTT
This sequence comes from Bacteroidales bacterium, assembly GCA_014860575.1. Taxonomy (NCBI): domain Bacteria; kingdom Pseudomonadati; phylum Bacteroidota; class Bacteroidia; order Bacteroidales; species Bacteroidales bacterium. The sequence continues at coordinate 64,916 of JACZJK010000052.1, read as the reverse complement.
TTACTGCAACAGGGGCAAAAGGTTTGTCTGTAGCAACTAAAACTTTTGTCATGACGAGTATTTTTAGATGTTATTTATGAGTAAAAATGATGGTTCAAATATAGGGAAATAGAGTGCTGAAACCAAATTTGTATTATTCGCTGAATATCAATAATTTAATTGATGAAATAAGAATTCCGGGTTGTAAACTTGAAGCATTTTAACTGAAAATTGTCCCAAAAAATACAACCCGGAATATCTGGCAAAGAGGTTTAAGAGTGCATTTTTTCAAATTCGTGCATAACATCAATCAATGCCTGAACACTGTCTTTTGGCATGGCATTGTATAGCGAAGCGCGGAAACCACCAACGGAGCGGTGGCCTTTGAGGCCGATCATACCTTTTGATTGCGCAAAACTGATAAAATCAGCTTCTTTGTCCTTGTACTGCTCTTTCATAACGAAGCAAATATTCATAACCGAACGTGCTTCTTTTTCGGCGGTTCCTACAAACATTTTACTGTTATCAATGGCACCGTAGAGTAGGTTGGCTTTGTCCCAGTTAATTTCTTTCATTTTTGCAACACCGCCAATTTCTTTCACCCATTTCAGGGTTTCTTTCACCGTAAAGATTGAAATGCAAGGAGGTGTGTTAAACATTGAACCTTCAGCAATATGGATTCTATAATCCAGCATGCTCGGGATTGCCCTTTCCACTTTGCCTAGTATATCCTCCCTGATGATTACAAAAGTAACGCCGGCAGGTCCTGCATTTTTTTGAGCGCCACCATAAATAATCCCATATTTTGATATATCAATCGGGCGGCTCAGAATATCAGACGACATATCAGCAACCATCACAACCGGGCAATCTGGGTCGTTATGAATTTCGGTTCCGTAAATAGTATTATTAGATGTGAAGTGGAAGTAATCAGCATCAGCCGGGATCTCATAATTCTTTGGTATGTAGTTGAAATTCTTGTCAGATGACGAACCAACCACCTTCACTTCTCCGAAAAGTTTGGCTTCTTTTATTGCTTTTTTCGCCCAAACACCGGTTTCGAGGTAGGCAGCTTTGGTTTTCATCAGGTTGTAAGGCAGCATGCAGAATTGTATGCTTGCACCACCACCCAGGAAAAGCACATGATAGCCTTCAGGAATATTCAACAATTCTTTGAATAAGGCTACTGCTTCATCAATAATGGCCTGAAAATCCTTACTGCGATGTGAGATCTCAAGAATGGAAAGTCCACTGCCGTTAAGATCAAGAATTGCATTAGCAGTGTTTTCGATGGCGATGCGCGGTAAGATTGAAGGCCCGGCATTAAAATTATGTTTCTTCATGACTAATAAAAATTAAGGGTTTATAAATGTATGTGAGCTTTTTAGCCGTTTCAAACCATAAGCAAAAATATATGTTTTCTGTGAATACCGATTGGAACTTCAAAAGATAATTCTTTTCAGCCAGCCATATTCCAGGATAATAAATGTAAGCGCTTTGGCTCATGATGCTTAGCTTTGCAAGCAAAACAATTATAACGGGTTCATTGCAATGTCAGACCACAATCAAAACATAAAGGCCTTTACCTTACTTGGTGAATTTATCACCGAACATTTTCAATTGCAGGAAGAACCAAAACAGGCGGGTAAATATTCAGGCATGCACAAGATTCTTAATGACAGCATTGAGCAATCATTGGAGCATAATCCCTGGTTCACCAAAAAGCATATTGAACATGCCATTCAAGCAATTGGTCAGATGCTTACGGAGCAGAACCTGAACTTATGGTTAAACCAGTACCAGATTATTGAACCATCAGAAGAACGAAGAATCAGAATTGGTGTGATTATGGCTGGAAATATCCCGGCAGTGGGATTTCATGATTTTTTGTGCGTATTGATGTCGGGAGCCAATTTTACAGGAAAGTTATCTTCCGATGATCCTTACCTGCTTCCGGCACTGGCGAAAATCTTGTCTGCTATTGATAATTCATTTGAAGATAGAATTGAATTTACTAGCGAACCGATTGCAAATGCAACAGCAATCATCGCCACCGGCAGTAATAACACCTTGCGGTATTTTGAATATCACTATAGCAGCTTGCCGCATATTTTCAGGAATAACCGCAATGGTTTGGCGGTGTTGTTCGGAAACGAAACCCAAGACCAGCTTGATGCACTTGCAAAAGATGTTTTTTTGTATTTCGGGCTGGGTTGCAGGAATATTTCAAAGTTGTTAGTACCTGTAGGGTACAATTTTTCAAACTTAATCAAGGCTTTTGAAGCATCTTCTTATGTTAAGGAGCATGAACCGTATATGAACAATTATAAGCATAACATGGCATTGTACAACTTGCAACAGGGTGTTTTCCTTGATAATGGTTTTTTGATCCTGAAAAACTCAACTGCAATTGCATCACCGGTGGCCACGCTCAATTATGAGTTTTATGAAAGTCTGGATGAATTGGTTCAAAACCTTGAGGAATGCCAGGATCAGATCCAATGTATTGTAAGTGAGATGAAACTGCCGTTTGCTACGATTGCTTTTGGTCAAACCCAGCAACCCGGGCTTGAGGATTACGCTGATGGAGTAGATACGATTAAATTTATTGCCGACTTGAAGAGCTGATCTTCATGGGAATTAAATGGAAATCTCTGAATGACTTTGGCCAAGTTTGTTACGAATTTCCGGCATCATTTCCTCGGTAGCATCAAAACCAATCTGGTAAATCTCATCGGCCCTGCGAAATTCGAAGGTGCTTATTCCTTTCATTTCTTCCGGTTGAATCATTATATCGCAAACTCTCATATTCTCTTTTATGTTGCTTTCAATCGCAAGCCGAAGGGATCTTTCAACGATCTCTTTCATTCCATGAATTTTCTCAAGTGGTCCGCTGTGATTGATATTAACTCCAATGATTGTATCACAAAAATCCCGTATTGCAATGGCAGGCATATTATTGAGAATGCCACCATCAACATAAGTATTATTGTTGATAATCCGCGGCTTGAATATTAACGGAATTGTAGAAGATGCAATAACAAAATCAAATAGAGGTCCTTCGTTGATTATCTCATTTTTACCGGAGTTAAGGTTAGTAACTGAGATGAAAAACGGCTTTTTGAGCGCTCTGAAATTGTCTTCACTGATATGCTTGGCAAACCATTCCTGCATGTAGTCAAGATCAAGAAAGCCACTCAACGGAAAGCTCCAGGAAAAAAATCTGGTCAGTTTCTCCTTTTTAATTTCATCAAGGATAAATGACGGTTCAACGCCAGCAGCATAGAAGCAACCAACAATGGCACCAATACTTGACCCGGAAACCACTTCGGGTTCAATTCCATGCTTGTGAAGGGCATCAAGCACTCCAAGGTGCGCAATGCCTCTGGCGCCACCACCACTTAATACAATGCCTAATTTATATTTTCTCATGTTCGTAAGTTTATGATAAAGTGATAACTAAGAATAAGCGATACAACAAGTTTCATGATGGTTCCGGCAACAAAACCAACGAATGTTCCAAGCGCTGATCTCAGCGCCCGTGAAAATTCCTGACCGGCAATTAATTCTCCCAGCAACGCTCCGATCAGGGGGCCCGTAATGATCCCGAAAGGTGGAAAAACAAACAAGCCAATAATCAGCCCGATGGCGGCTCCCCAAACACCCCATTTGGTTCCCCCAAGTTTTTTTGTACCATATATAGGAACCCAGTAGTCAACTGCGGTGACAGCTGCAGTGATAAGACCCCACATGATAAGGAATTCTTCAGTAAATGGTGAATGCGAAGTGAATTGCAATAACAACAATGCAGCAAAAGATAGGGGAGGGCCGGGCAACATCGGCACCAAACAACCGACAATCCCTAATAACAACAAAATAACTGCAATTGAAATAAGCAACAAATCCATAGCTAGCAGGCCATTTTTATCATTATCAATTGAAAACCCTTTGACGTTTCTCCGATCCCGTCACGGACATCAATCCTCAGGCTATCTTCATGGAAAATTTTATAGATAATGAACCGGGGAAAATCATGCGCTGGGTTTGAAAATACCAGCGAGTCATCCTCCTGATGAGTGAGCTTGAAATACATGGGCAATTCTTCATTCTGCCCTTGAACCAGCGCTTTGTAATAGACGCCACTATCACTGGCAAATATTTCAAGTTGTTCGCTAAAGAGCGTATCTGTTTGATCCATTGAAAATCCCAGCCCAAACATCTGTTTATCATTCTTCAATATCCAGGATTCATAAAAGCCGCTCTCAGGTGTGCTGACCCAATCGCCTTCCAGTCGTTTTACTGATTTTAAATCAGATGCTGAAGGCCGGTTTATACAATTTGAAAACATCATCACTGAAATGCCTGCAAGAATTGTGAATAAGATTGAGAGATTTTTCACTTTGTAAAATATTTGTTGCTTGTTGCAAACCTACTCAAAAATGCGTTCGTAACAAAATGAATCAGCTTGTTTGAGGCATTTTGAATTAACAATTCTCTCAACAAACTTCGTATGTATTTGTTAATTAAGAAAAATCCAGGTTTATGTTTATGCTTCCGAGACCCTATTCTATGTTTTTATTTGCTTTGATTATTCTTTTCCCACTGCTCGCATCGTGTCAAGCCCGAAGTCATAAAAGTGATCCAAATAACCAAAAAACCATGTCCGATCCATTGAAATTAACAGAAAACGAATGGCGCGAGAAGCTTACGCCGCTGCAGTTTAATATATTACGCCAGAAAGGAACCGAAAGGCCATTCACAGGAGAATATGATAACCATTTTGAATCCGGAGTATATCATTGCGCGGGTTGCGAGGCAGCTTTGTTCCGTTCCGATACCAAGTTTGAATCAGGTTGTGGTTGGCCCAGCTTTTTTGAATCGGCAAGCAAAGGCAGCATTGAATATAAAAAGGATATGACGCATGGTATGATCCGCACCGAAGTGCTTTGCGCCAATTGTGGCGGCCATCTCGGGCATGTTTTTGACGATGGTCCGAAGCCAACCGGAAAGCGTTATTGCATTAATTCGGGTGCAATTACTTTCCAGCCTGATAAAGACTCAGATGATAATTCAACAGATCATCAATAGGTTGTTTCAGCACCTTGCCGAGTTGGATTTCATATTTTTTGCACAGCTCTTCAATCAGTGGAAGCAAATGCCATGCGAGTGATCCGGTGAGGTTCAGATTGTATTCTTTATAACCATCATAAATCATTACCATTTCTTTGAAAAAATCAACAAGATGCTCTTTGAGCAGGGCATTCATCCATGCATCAGCCATGTGCTTTGTTGCAAAAGGTGCAAATGAAGCCAGGTAACGGTTCGGAAAAGGCTTGCGGTATATTTTTTGAAGAACCACATCGGGTCGGATTGAGAATGCTTCCTGAAAATCTTTTAATAAAGATTCAGGCATATTGCCTGATAAAGCAGCCTTCAGAACTTTTTTGCCGAGCACAGCCCCGCTACCTTCATCACCAAGAACATAGCCCAGCGATAGCAACTGATCTGTGATTTTTTCACCATCGTAAACGCAACTGTTTGACCCTGTTCCCAGTATTGCAACAATTCCGAGCTTGTTCCCGCACAGCGCTTTTGCAGTTCCAAGGAGGTCTGATTCAACAATAATGTTAGCGTTCGAAAAGAAATCAGAAAGCGCATTTTCTATTTCCATGATCTTATCCGCGTGGCTGCAGCCCGACCCATAAAAATAGACCTCACTGACTTCAGCCTTGTTTAAAATAGGATGCAGTTCCTTTTCAAGAACTGAACTTATTTCGCTTCCTGTCAGAAAATATGGGTTCAAACCAATTGTTTGTAATTCCTGAACCCCATGTCTTTTGTCAAAAAGCCTCCAATCTGTTTTGGTTGATCCACTATCGGCAACTATCAGCATGATGCAATGAATTTATCGCGCAAGATACGGAATAAAAATCAACAGCCCGATGGCAGCAGCGCTAATGGCAACCACAAGCACAGCGGCGGCTGCAATATCCTTCACGATTCCAATATTTTTGTTATACGTAGCTGATACTTCATCGGCCAGTCTTTCAATAGCTGTGTTTATTACTTCAAAGCCAATGACGCCGCAAATGCAAACAATGAGGATACACCATTCCTCGGTTGTTACCCTGAAATAAAATCCAAGGATTATAACAACCAATGCAGCAAGCAGGTGAATACGGGCATTTACTTGGGTTTTGAAAACCAATAATAATCCGGAAAATGCCTGAGCGAAACTTTTCATGCGTGTTTGTATTAAAGGAGTCATTTTTCTTAATTTTGCGATAGTTATTCCAATGCGAAGATACAAATTGCGGAAGTAGCTCAGTTGGTAGTCCGCCGCGGCGGATTCCAGGCTGGGGGAATTAATAACAACATAACATTTGCGGAAGTAGCTCAGTTGGTAGAGCATCAGCTTCCCAAGCTGAGGGTCGCGGGTTCGAATCCCGTTTTCCGCTCCAACCATTTCAACATGCACACTCCACACTGAAATTAACATCAGCAGGTGGGGGCATGATTCTCATGCCTGGCAAATTGCTCTAACCTTGATTCCTTCTGAATGTATTTACCCATGCTATCTCATGTTACCTTTCATGCTAACATCCAATCATCAAGCCTGAGAATGGAAAAATAGCACTAAATTTGCACACTCAAAATATGCTCTACCATAAAACATACTTGAACGACAGCTCCAACGAGTGGGTGGTATTCATCCATGGTGCCGGAGGCAGCTCCGTGGTTTGGTATAAACAAATCCAGTCATACTTAAGGCATTTCAACCTCTTGCTCATTGATCTTCGCGGTCACGGGCGTTCTGTTCAGGGACCCGAAATGAATCGCAATGTTTACTCATTTGAATCCATCGCGCTTGATATTATTGAAGTATTGGATCACCTCAACATCAGGCAGGCACATTTTGTTGGTGTTTCCCTGGGCACGATTATCATTCATAAACTGGCTGATCTTCACAAAGAATATGTGAAATCAATGATCATGGTGGGCGCCATTACCCGTCTGAATTTTAAATCCCGCTTTTTTGTAGAACTGGGGCGCTTATTCCACAACATCATGCCCTTTATGTGGCTTTACAGATTTTTTGCTTTTATTATTATGCCGCACGATGAAGCCCAGGAATCAAGAAATATTTTTGTTAAAGAAGCTCAAAAACTTGCCCGTAAAGAATTTATCCGCTGGTTCAAACTAACCAGCCGCCTTACTTCAAAACTGAAGAAGATGGATGAGGACAACGTTGACATTCCCGTGCTGTATGTTATGGGTGAGCAAGACCATATGTTTCTGGAACCAATCAGAGAGCGGGTAAAAAAGTTTAAGAACCAGACACTTGAGGTGGTTGAAAAATGCGGACATGTAGTGAATATTGAAAAAGCAGCGATCTTCAATGATTTATCCATTGAGTTCATCCACCAAACTTCGGTTCAGGCAGTCACACCGGATGGACAGACTTTCTCAGTTAGTACCGAGGACTAAATCCGGGTTCGCGATCCCTTAACGCGGAAAAATTTCCATTCTTCCTACATTTGCGGTCGCAAAAGCAATAAATTGCATTTTTAATAAATCAGCTATGAATATTGATTTTTCGCTTACGATTGATCATGCAAGGGAACTGGATCGAAACAACACACTCTCCAGCTTCCGACAGAGATTTTATCTTCCTGAAGATAAAATTTACCTGGATGGGAATTCGCTTGGTTTGCTTTCCGTTGATGCAGAAAAATCTTTGCTAAGGGTTCTTGATGAGTGGAAAACCCTCGGTATTGATGGTTGGCTTCACGGAAAGAGACCCTGGTTCTGGTTCGCAGAAGAAATAGGAGCAATGGCTGCACAACTTGTTGGAGCCAGGTCTGATGAAGTTGTACTCACCGGAACGACAACTATCAATATTCACGCGTTGGTAAGCAGTTTTTATCAGCCACAAGGCAAAAGGGTCAAAATACTTGTCGATGAGTTAAATTTCCCATCTGATATTTACGCACTGCAAGGCCAGCTAAAGCTGAAAGGCGTTGATCCTGCAAAAAACCTGGTTCTTGTAAAAGCAAACAATCAGGGTTTGCTTGACGAAGATGACATCATTGAACAAATGAATGATGAAATTGCACTCGTTTTTTTACCCTCAGTACTTTATAGGAGCGGTCAACTCCTGGATATGAAAAAACTCACCAAAGCTGCCCATTCGCGCAGTATTACAATCGGATTTGATTGCAGCCACTCAGTAGGCGCTGTTCCCCACTTTTTTGATGATTGGGAGGTTGACTTCGCCATTTGGTGCAGTTACAAGTACCTCAATGGCGGTCCGGGCTGTGCTGCTTTTCTTTATGCGAACCAAAAGCATTTCGGCAAGGACCCTTTGATGGCAGGCTGGTTTGGATGCAATAAGGAAAAGCAATTCGACATGCTCAACACCTTTATACCTGCTGACAATGCCGGACGCTGGCAAATATCTTCGCCAGGTATCCTTGGCACTTCACCCATTGAAGGCGCGATGACGATCATGCTGGAAGCCGGCATCACGAACATTCGCCGCCAATCCTTAATGCTCACCGATTACCTAGTGGCATTGTTCAGGGAAAGAATAATGAAACATTTCGATGGTTTCAGGATCGCAACTCCATTGAAAGCAGAGCAAAGAGGAGGACATATTGCCATTGAACATATCGAAGCTTTAAGGATTTGCAAGGCGCTTAAAGACTGGGGCATCATTCCCGATTATAGACCACCCAACATCATCAGGTTGGCTCCTGTGGCGCTTTACAATACTTTTGAGGAAGTGTATACTGCAATTGAAATTTTTGCAGACATCATGCATACGAAGGCTTATGATAACTTTGCTTTAGGACGCAATGCTATCACCTAATGGTTGCTGGTTACAGGTTGCTGGTTCAAGGTTCAAAGTTCCGGGTTCCTTGTTTCCTGCTCTTTCTTTCTGGTTTCTTGCCTCTTGTATCTTGAGTCTTGTCTCTTGAGTCTTGTGTCTTAAGGCTTGGGGCTTGGGGCTTCAAAACTTCCTCACAAACAACTGCGCCGTTTCATGCTTGATAACAATAACGTTTTCGCCTTTCTCGATATAACCACTTTCGGCAGTTGCATCATAAATCTCACTATCAATTATAACTTTGCCTGACGGGCGCAGTACTGTGTGCGACAGCCCATTTCTTCCAACCATACTGCGATACTTCTTATCTGCAGAGGTGAAACCCTCGCTGGCATTCTGAACCGTGCTCAGCGCTAATTCGCCAAATGCCGTTGTGGTAAAGAGTTTCTGGCTCAGATAAAACGAGCTGACTAACGAAACAAATGAAGCAATTACAACAATAAAAAATGCCTGAACAATCTCATGAAAATACTGAGCACCGAAGTTGAAGCCCATATTATCAACCATAGCGAGGATCAAACCAGTCATCACCAGTATAACCCCGGCAATGCCTGTGACACCAAAACCTGGAATTGCAAATATTTCAACAGCTATTAGTATTATACCAATAACAAAAAGGAGGATTTCCCAATTGGCCGCTATCCCTTCGAGATAGAGTGGCGCGAAATAGAGCAAAGCAGCAACAATTGAAGCCGCAATCGGGAAACCGATACCCGGAGTCTGAAGCTCAAAATATAAGCCCCCGATTATTAGCATGACAAGTATGCCACTGACTATTGGATGTATCAGGAACCCAATGACTCTATCCATGGCGGTGAGCACTAATTCGGTAATCTCGTATTCTTCAATTCCTATGTTGGTAAGCAGATCATCAATGCTTTCGGCTTTGCCTTCGCAATAACCATTGAGCAATGCTTCCGAAGCAGTAAACGTCAGCACTTGTCCGGTATCTACGACATTTTCAATAACTATCCTGGGATCAACCATTGCCTGTGCAATATCTGGGTTGCGACCCTTGGCTTCGGCTGTAGAGCGCATCATCGAGCGCATGTATGACTGGTATTTATCCGGCAACGCTGCACCTGACTGATCCACAACGGTTGCTGCTCCAATGTTGGCGCCGGGTCGCATGTAAATACTGTCGCAGGCAATTGAAATAAGTGCACCTGCTGATGCAGCATTGTTATCAATGAACACAAAAACAGGGATACTGGATTGCAGCAAGCGTGTTCTGATGCTATCGGCAGCTTCCAGCGTTCCACCATAGGTATTCATATGAATTAGGATCAGATCCATTTGTTTTTCGTGGGCTTCATCCATCGCTTTCTGCGTAGCCCTCCAGACTGGAGGAGCTATCGGTTCCTTAATATCAAATTTATAGACTTTTATGAGTTTCCCGCTGTCAATTTTTGTCCTCAGATCCGACTCATCGGAAGCCAAACTCCCAAGTGCCGAAGCGATGAGTAAAAGCATTGTTAAAACACTACTTTTCATTTTTTTTGCAATTATTGTTAATTGTTAAAAATATTTTCCTGTCAATTCCATGAACTCGTTAAAGATAGCACTATTGGTGGCAATAATCTCCCTGCCCTGGATGTAATTATCCTGTCCTTTAAAATCGCATACTTTTCCGCCAGCCTGTTTTACAAGAAAGGCACCGGCTGCAACATCCCAGGGATGCAGTCCGTATTCATAAAAACCTTCAAAGCGGCCACAGGCTACAAATGCAAGGTCAACTGCCGCAGAACCCAGGCGCCGCACCCCGGATGTATTTTGAACCAGGTATGAAAATAAACCCATATATGGAGCTATGCGGCTGTAATCATAGTAAGGAAATCCTGTTGCAAACAACGCATGATCCATGTTTCCTGTTGTTGAAACCAAAATTTCCTTTCCATTTAAGAATGCTTTACTGCCATGCCATGCATAAAAGCACTCCTGCATGTTTATCTCATAAATTATCCCAAGAATAGTCTGGTTGTTATGGTTCAAGGCAACGCTGATGCAATATAAGGGAATGGAATGTATAAAGTTGGTTGTGCCATCGAGCGGATCAATAATCCACATAAATTCTTTTGGATCCGTGTTGGCAATATTTTCTTCAGCTAAAAAACCTGACCCAGGAAGTATCTCAGAAAGGCCATCAATGAGCATGCGTTCAGAATTCTTGTCTACATGGGTCACGAAATCGTGGATGCCTTTTTCAAAAAACTCAACCGAATTCTGGTCATCAAGTTGCTCTTTGATATAAGAACCTGTTTGTTTGATCAGGTTGCACGCACTGGCACAGATTGTTTCTAGTTGCTGGTAATCCATTTTATAAAAGACTTTTACGATTTATGCGTAATTTTCCTATTGCTTATAAACAAATAGATCATCCCTGCCACGCCTATCAGGATAAGTGTCGTAGAAATAATTTCTGCCTGTGTAATTTCTATTCCAAGGAAATGATAGGGTGGGTTTACACGAATTTTTTCTACCAGGAAACGGGCTGTACCATTCATGATCAGGTAAATGGAAAAGATCATTCCAGGGATTAAAATCTTTTTTCTGAGCAGCCAAAGGATGACAAAGAAAAACACCGATAATGTGCTTTCGTACAATGACGTGGGATACACCGGATTTTCGAGCACGCGGCAATATTGACCGCTGCAGTTATGAATAGGAACTCCTTCGCGGATTACGTTATTCGGAAAATCGTATGCCCAGGCCCAATCAGGCAGAAATGCCAGCCATTCGGGTTTAGGGTTCAAATTTTCGATACCCCAGCAACCATCCCCCGAAATCTGACAGCCCAGGCGACCAACCGCATAACCGAGCAATAATGCAGGTGCGGCGGAATCGGCCAATACTCTCCATGGAATTCCGTTATGGCGTGCATACCAGATAATTGTGATGGCGGCAACAATCAGTCCACCATAAAAAGTGAGTCCTTGAAAAGAAAATATTGTGCCAATCGGATCAGCAAAGAAAGAAGGAGGATTTTCCAGGATATCGAATAGCTTAGCTCCGGCAATACCAGCAGCGGCAGCAATGGTCATAAAAGTTGTAGTCAATTCATGAGGGCGCACCTCAATTTCCTCAGTTTTGGGTTTTGGCAGTTTCTCCTTTTCAGCGCCACGCCAGGTTGCAAAAACCGAAAGAGCAGCCAGGGCAATGCCTCCTAAAAAACTACCATCTCCCGAAAGTAAAAATCTTTGCGGATCATCCACAAAAGCGGAATAGTTCATAATCATGTCTACTCCTTTATAACCAAGTAAGAATCCCAAAATCCCGCTAAACGATAATTCCCTGATACTGGCAGGCTTGCCTTTGGTGATAGTCTTCTTCTGCGGCTTTAAAAGCCCGTTTTTTTCCTTTCGTCTTAACTCAAGACTTAAGATCAAACCACCTACTACAAAAGCCATTGCTACGAAAAAGCCATAAGTTTGAATCGGTAATTTAATAGAGGTGCCGAGAAGATCGTTGATCATATCACTGATTCGGGGGTACATCGTGGGGTAGTAGTTAGTTAATAATAGAAATCGCAGGTTTTAGGCTGGCAAAGATAGTTATAGATTTGTGCTAGTTTTTCACTCATTTGATCGGTCATATCGGTTCGAACGCAAATATTCCATCTTTATCAAAGGAAGTAAGCCGGGTTTTTTTCACACTATTAATAAATTCATGCTGAAATGGAGCGCTCACCCTGATGTAATTATTTGTAAAACCGCCAATATTGCCACTTGAATTTTCCGCTTCAAAAAGTACTTCTTCGACCCTGCCAATATTGGAATTCAAAAAATCAAGCTTTTTGGTTTCAGAAAGTCGGATCAGACTGCCCACACGCTCGTGAATTATTTCTGGCCTGACTTTGTCATCCATCATCTTTGCCTTGGTTCCGGGTCGCTCCGAATATGGAAAAACATGCAAGTAGGAGAGGGGCAAGCCTTCAATAAGTGAAAAGGTTTCATGGAATTCTTCTTCCGTTTCGCCAGGGAAACCTACAATTACATCAGCAGCAATGCAGGCAAACGGAAGCTTTGCCTTGATCAGGTTTAGCTTGCTGACAAAAATATCAGAAAGATACCGCCTGTTCATTCTTTTAAGCACCGTGTCTGAACCTGATTGAAGCGGAATATGAAAATGTGGCAAAAGCCATTTAGAGTCTGCGACAAATTCGATCAACTGTTTGGTGAGCAGATCTGGTTCAATGGAAGAAAGCCTGAAACGTACTTCTGGTTTAAGGTTCTCAATTTCTTTTAGAAGCCCAAACAATGATTCATCGTTCAATTTACCGAAGTCTCCGATGTTCACACCTGTAAGTACAATTTCCCGTGCTTGTTCACGCAAGGCTGTTTTAATAAAGTTGATTGTCTCTGCAATACTGTTACTCCGGCTCCTGCCACGGGCAAACGGGATTGTACAAAAAGAACAAAAATAATCACAGCCATCCTGTATCTTCACAAAAGTTCTTGTCCGGTCAGAACCTGAATAAGACGGATGAAATGTTTTGTCTTTAAGGATGTTGGATGTTCTTATCTTGTCCGATGGTTCAACTGATTGTTCCTGAATAATTTCTTTCAACTGAAACTTTTCAGCATTTCCTAAAACCAGACTTACACCCTCCATTCCGGCCAATTGTTCGGCCCGCAATTGCGACATGCAACCTGTAACAATAATTGAAGCTCCCGGGTTCCTTTTATGTGCCTGACGGATTGCTGACCGGCATTTTTTCTCGGCAGTTGCAGTTACTGCACAGCTCTGTACCACGTAATAGTCTGCAGGCTCAGAAAAATCTACTACATCGCATTCGTCCTGAAGTTCACGCGATAAACCGGATGTTTCAGCGAAGTTAAGCTTACATCCCAGTGTATGAAATGCGACACGTTTCTTGTTCATGGGGTGCAAAGTTAATGGTTTTGTTTCGCTAAGGGCCGATGAAACTATAATAGGAATTGCTTAGCTTTTTTGCACGGCCACTTTCTCTGAAAAGTAATGCTGCATCAGCACCCCGGTGATAATGAGGACCAGACCAATAACAGTTGAAAGCATAATCGTTTCTTTCACAATAATCCGTATAAAAATGAGCGACAAAAAGGGTGACAGGAATATAAGATTTGAGATTCGGGCAGTGGTATCAGAATATTTTAAAGCCAATAACCAGAAGAAAAAAGTAAAACCCATTTCAAAAAGCCCAATATAGCCGGCTCCGGCAAAACCTTGCCATTCAAACGATAGGGTAGGGGAGGTAAATACAATCAGGATCGTAATATAAAGCGTACCAAAGGTAAAGTTCAACACCAGTTTGCCTAGTGCTTCACGCGTATCCTTCATGTTAAAAATCCAGTATAAAGCCCACACCAGAGAACTTCCAACAGCGAGAGAAACGCCTAACGGGTCAGATAAAACAAAGCTTGAAAAATCACCACGCATTGCAATCACAATAGTTCCGGAAAAACTAATCAGGATCGCAAGAAGTGATATCCAGCTAAGTTTTTGTTTTAGCAACGGAATGGACAGCAAAACAAGTGCTACCGGCCACAAATAATTCAGTGCAACGGCTTCCTGCGCAGGAAGTAAGGAATACGCACGAAACAGGACAACATAATATAAAAATGGATTTAAGAAACCCAGAAAAGCAGACCTGGCCAGGTGGATGGGTTGTGCCAACTCATTAATCTTAAACTTATTAGTGAAAGCGTAAAGTATAAACAGTGCAAGGAATGAGAAGAAACTTGCCAGAAATAAAAGTTGATGTGGATGAAGGTAAAAAAGGGTGAGCTTAAATGCGGATCCTGCCGTAGACCAAAAAAGCACGGATACCAACGCGAAAAAATAAGCCTTTTTGTTGGAGGCCAGCCTATTACCGCCACTCATGTGTGCTACTCCGCTTTGCCGGATTCATCAACATCATTCTGAGTATCGGTATCATTATCGGTATCCGCGTCATCAGACACCTTATCCAGTTCATTGTTGAACAGATCTTCTTCAAGCTTGTCTGCTTTATCAAGCTTTACCTTTACTTTTACAAGGTAGCTGGCATCGTCGGTATCAACAGTGATTGCGTGAAAAAAGTTATTATTGGGCAAGGTAACTTTGAAAACGTGGTTCGTATATCCATTAGGATACTTCTTTAAAATAGCCATTTTAACCTCAGAATCGAGGTTTTCATAACTTACAACGATTTTTTTCTTTGTATTCATGGTACGGCATGAAAAATTTTCGCGCAATTATACGCAAGTTATTGAACATTGGCAGCGCCAGATATTAATTTTTTATAAAAAATCTGATGCATGGCTTCGTTATTTTAGAAAACGCTCTAACAACGGAGAGATTGGTAGAATGTTGTGAGGAAATAATGTTTTGTATATTTTTATGCCCGAATTATAATCTATGAATTATCAGCCGTTACGACCCAATATTAATGAGTAAGCAACAGAGTCAAGCTATCGGATGGCGGTGTCAGTCTGCACTCACAACACTTGTGACAGTGCTTTTTGCAATTCTACCCGCAGGATTTGCACAAGAAGCTGGCGATGGAGTATTTTATTTCGAAAACCGGGTTGACTTGATGATTTCATCTTTTAATAGTATTACCCCGAAATCTCACTTCCTTGGTGAAGAACTCGGTAAAAAAGATGCTGTATTTCACGACCTCTATAGCTATATGGTTTCAGGTCATGTAACCACCACTGGTCAGCAGGTGGTTGTAGGCAAGCCTGTTATTTTCAATTCAGTAAAAAAAACCAGCAGGTATTACAGGAAATTGCTCAAGCAGAAGCAGATCACTGAAGTTGAAGCAAAAGAAAAAGTGAATCACTTACTTGATGTGGCTATCTCAGTTTTTACACAATCAACAACTGCTTTCGAAGACGAATTGAAGCGGATCAAAGAGCCTGTTGAAATTGCAAGGCTATATGAAAGGGTAGTTTTACGCTAACATCTCAACATAACTTATAAAACCATCACTAACATGACTCAGACCACTATTGTGCGATCCATTATTTTTAGTTTCCTGTTCTTAATAAACCTGACGGGCTTTTCACAAAGAAACCCTGCTCAATACCCACCTTTTCTGGCTGATTCATATTTCAGCATTAATATCGGTCGTATCAACTATCCTTTTTCGAACCAGCATTTGGAGCCTGGCTTCCAGGCTGAGTCAGTATCTGTGCCGCATACAGGGGTGAGGCTAATGCTGTATGGAAGGCATTTCAACGACTATCTGGCAATGCAGATCAGTTATATGCGGCCTGTACTCTGGGTAGTGTACCGCAATGTAAATGGTGCACAAACAAGACATTCGGTATGGATGAACGTTGCCGGACTAACGCTTAAGCCACAACTTCCTATTAATAAAAGCCTAATAATGTCCGGAGAATTTGGCCTCTCAATCATTACACGGCATGGCTTCCGGATAAACCAGGAAACTATTGTGAAAGATGCAAATTATGCCTCTTTATTGATAGGGACAGGTATGAAATATCATCTTAACAGAAGCTGGGATTTAACGCTTCATGGAGTTTACTCGCCGCCCAACCGAAAAGTGAAGCAACCTCATACTGTTTTTATTTCGCCGGGTTTCCAATATAATATGCGACCACTAACCGCCGATAAGGTACTGGCGAACTCAAATACCGGATATATTTGGCCAATAAATCAGGTAACACTCGGTTTTACTACTAATGCTGCGGGTTATGGTGTCAATGCTTTTTTTGCCGAAGGAGCCATTCCTGTTTTTTGGGGTGGCGACCTTCATGTGGAGAGGGGCATTTCAGCCAGCTACCAGCGAAATGTTTTTCATGGCCGCAAAATATTCTCACTCGACTTTGGAGCAAGTCTTTCATATTGGGAAACCGAAAGTGCTCATACCAGTTTCTTCACACTGGCAGTTTATCCTGTTCTAAGATTCACCTTATTGCGAACCAAGCCAGCCGATCTCTTTTTCTTTTACTCGGTTGCTGGACCAACATATATATCTAAGTCACTGGTTGATGGGATTGACACCGGCACACGATTTACATTTCATGACTATTTAGGAATAGGAAGCTTTGCCGGCCCTTCACGTAAATTGAGCGCGGAATTTAAAATCGGCCATTATTCAAATGGCAATTTATTCCCGCAAAATGCCGGGGTAAAGGTTCCTCTGACGTTTGCAGTTGGTTATAATTTCTAAGAAATCGTAAAGAGGACTATTCACTTCTTTATTAAGGTGCTGAGGCAGTAAGTGTCTAGAGTTTCGCCATTCCTTTTTCAAAATCATTGCCCAACCATTTGTCCATAAACAATCCCATATAGCGGCCAATAGGATTATTTCCCATATCGCTTTTCATTGACCAGGTCATCATAGTTCCGCCTTCTTCAGCATGAAACCTGTATTCTGCATTGGCAGTGCCACGTTCCATGAAATCAATTTCGGTCTTTATCAGGCTGTAAGGAATACTTTCAATAATAGTAAGTTTCCCATTTCCTGCAGCAGGATCATCACTGGTCCAGGAATATGATGCACCTGTACCCAATTCCGGGCCTGCATAAGTAATAATCATATCAGGATCAATTTCGTGTCATGGCGACCATTTTTCCCAATTTTTCAAGACATTGACTTGTTCAAATACCACTTCCTGCGACGCAGGAATTAAAGCAGACCGTTCAACCGTTATTTCCCGCGGTAACAGGAATGCTACGGCAACTGCGGTGATAGCAACCGCAAGGAAAATTATTAAAACTACCTTAAATGTTTTCATAATTACTTTGTTTTGTTGGTTTAGACGGTAAAGTAATAAAACCTATGAATTACTGAATCTCATTATTTTCATTAATATTTAGTTTTTCACATCAAAAGTGGTTTTTACAAGTGTTCTGAAACCTGCCTTTCCTTTACTTGTTTTTGAAATACTTACGAAGCAATTTAATTAATCATCAAAGTATTGAAAGTATTCCTATAATTAATATTATGTTAAATAACAAATTTTATACACAAATAGAGAATCTTGTTGGATTCTCTATTTGAATATAAAATCTTATGAGGTGAAACTATTGTTCCTCCCCCTGATGTTCTTTTATTTTTTGATTGATTTCCTGTAATTTATCCATTTTGTTAAGCCTGGTATAGATTTCCTTTAGCGAAACCATTGTATTGAAATCATTTGGCTGGAGTTCTAATGCTTTTTCAAGATGAGGCAATGATGCAGACAAATTCAAATTTGCCTTTTCTATGAGCATATTATACTCTTTATCTTCTGATAATGGTAATTTGTTGGCTTCTTCAATAAGAACTGCAGCAGCATTAACATAAAGTGCGCCCAGGTTATAGATGGGATCAAAATACGAGGAATCGAGTTCAATAGCCCTTAAATAGGCATTTTCAGACTTTGAGAAATACTCATCAGGGGCTTCCGGGTGCTTACTTTTAAGTTGGTCATATGCAACACCAACAGCAAAGAATATGGTCGGATTTGTACTATCCTTTTGAACGGCTAGTTCGAGGTTTTCAACAGCTCTTTCAACATCTCCTGTAAGCAGGTAAATATTTATCTCGCTGATTAACAGGTTAAAATCGTCAGGATATATTTCCCTTCCTTGCTTAATATAAGTAAGTGCAGTTGCTGTATCGCCTTCTGCCATGTATAGTCTTCCCATTGAGCCAAAAATTTCCGCATTTTCAAATTCCATTTCAAGCAAATCAGAGTAATACTTCTTAGCTTCAGCAGTTTCGCCGGCAATTTCTGCGGTAAGCCCAACATTGTACATTGCCATAGTATCGAGGCTGCCCATTGCGATTGTAACATCCAGCGATTGCTTAAATGCATTCATCGCTGCTTTATAGTCGTTGGTATTGTAGCTGGAGACACCCAAATTATAATATTGCTCACTAATAACGAACAAATTTGTTAAAATATCGGTGTAGTATTCCTTTTTCTCATCATATTCCTGTGCTTTAATGTAAGAAGCAAGTGCTTCATCCAAAGCCTTGTCATCTAGTGCTTTATATTCAGGATTCTCACTCATGTGTATGGAAAGGTAAATATTACCGCGGTAGAACCATGACCTGGCATCTTTAATCGTTTGCTCATGTTGAACTGTTTTGTCAATGTATTCTTTAGCGCGGTCGAGCCTGCCATTGCGTAATTCGTTGAAAGCAGAAGTTCGGTTGTTTCGTTGGCCAAAGACCACAGTGCATGTAATGGCCAGAATCATCAATAATGCGAATCTTTTCATTGTTTTTGAGTTTTTAGGTTGACGATGTTGGTTGCAAATCTACATCGTTTGGTTATTAATTACAAGCTTACTCGTTTTGGATATTAATATCAGTTTGCAAGTCATCAGCTATATTTTCAGTTTCATTCAGATTCTCAATGATTTCATCATCTACTTTTTCATCCTCTTCTTTATCTACTTTAGTAACTGCAGCGATGCTGTCCACTCCCTTCAGATTGATAAGCCTTACTCCTTGTGTTGCCCTTCCGATTACCGGCAGTGATGCTACCGGTAGCCTTATGAGTAATCCTGAGCGGCTTATGATCATCAGGTCGTTGTCATCAAAAACATCCTTAATAGCAATAAGCTTGCCAGTTTTATCTGTGATGTTTATAGTCTTCACTCCTTTTCCTCCACGGCCGGTTATCCGGTAGTCATCTATCTTGGATCGCTTACCATAACCATTGGCTGAAACTACCAGGATATCATACCTGCCGTTTTCGATACAAATCATGCCAATCACTTCATCATCTGCAGACAAAAGGGTAATTCCTTTCACTCCACTGGCATTACGACCCATAGGCCGAACGGTTTGCTCATTGAAGCGAATTGCCCGACCCGCTTTAGAAGCCAAAAGTATCTCATTTTGCCCATTGGTAAGTCGTGCTTCTATCAACTCGTCGTTTTCCCTGATTGTAATGGCATTAATACCATTCACCCTTGGGCGCGAGTAAGCTTCTAATGAGGTTTTCTTAATAATGCCCCTCTTGGTGCAGAGGATTATAAAATTATTATTAATGTAATCTTCATCTTTCAGATTCTTTACATTAATGAAAGCCTTCACTTTGTCACCCGGCTCAATATTGATCAGATTTTGCAGCGCCCTGCCTTTTGAATTTTTTGTTCCTTCCGGAATTTCAAAAACCCTAAGCCAGTAGCATTTACCCTTTTCAGTAAAAAATAAAATGTAATTATGGGCAGTTGCAACAAATAAATGTTCTACAAAATCCTCGTTTCTCATTTCACTGCCTTTGGCTCCACGTCCTCCCCTATTTTGTACCCGGTACTCCATCAGCGAAGTCCTCTTAATATAGCCAAGATGCGAAATGTTAACAACCATGCTTTCATCGGCAATGGTATCTTCTATTCTAAAATCTTTAGCAGTGTAAACAATATCAGTTTTTGGTTCATCACCATATTTGTCACGAATCTCAATTAATTCGTTTTTAATGATTTCCATTCGAAGCCCCTCATCAGCAAGTATGCTTTTCAGGTACTCGATCTGTTTCATTATCTCCTCAAATTCTTCTTTTATTTTATCCCTTTCAAGCCCGGTAAGCCTTTGCAACCTCATGTCAAGTATTGCTTTCGCCTGAATTTCCGAAAGCCCGAACTGCCCCATCAAGCCATTTTTAGCTTCATCAGGAGTCCTTGAGCCACGAATTAAAGCGATAACTTCATCAAGATGGTCAAGCGCTATTAACAAACCTTCCAGCACATGAGCGCGTTTCTCTGCTTCCTGTAACTCAAAACGTGTTCGCCTAACAACAACTTCGTGGCGATGCTCAACAAAATAGACAATTATTTGCTTGAGATTGAGAGTCATTGGCCTTCCTTTGACCAATGCAACATTGTTCACGCTAAATGACGATTGCAGCGCAGTATATTGGTAAAGCTTGTTTAAAACCACGTTAGAAACGGCATCCCGTTTGAGTTCATAAACTATGCGCATTCCCTGTCGGTCCGATTCATCACGAATATCAGAAATTCCTTCAATTCTTCTTTCTTCGACAAGATCTGCGGTTTTGCGGATCATCTCAGCCTTGTTAACCTGGTATGGGATCGAGGTAACAATAATTGTTTCACGCCCGTTCTTGTCCTCTTCAATCTTCGCTTCACCACGAACCACTACCCTACCCCTGCCTGTTTCATAAGCCTCTCTCACGCCATCGTAGCCATAAATAACACCACCGGTCGGGAAATCAGGACCTTTGATAATTTTCATGAGTTCTGCGATGGTGATTTCCGGATTTTCAATCAATGCGATTGTTCCATTTACAACTTCCGTTAGGTTATGTGGTGGCATATTGGTTGCCATACCGACAGCAATACCGGAGGCTCCATTTATTAGCAGGTTCGGGATACGGGTTGGCAAAACAACCGGTTCGTAAAGCGTATCATCAAAATTGAGCTTAAAATCAACAGTTTCTTTGTTGATATCAGATAAAAGCTCTTCAGCTATCTTTTTGAGCTTGGCCTCGGTATACCGCATTGCTGCAGGGCTATCGCCATCAATCGAACCAAAATTACCCTGCCCGTCAACCAGTGGATAGCGCAGTGACCAATCCTGGGCCATACGCACCATCGCATCATAAACAGAGGTATCACCGTGTGGATGATACTTTCCGAGCACCTCCCCTACTATTCTTGCGGATTTTTTATAAGGCCGGTTTGCGAGCAATCCCAAATCCAGCATTCCATATAATACCCTTCTGTGAACGGGTTTTAAGCCATCCCGTACATCGGGAAGGGCACGTGACACAATCACCGACATTGAATAATCAATGTAGGCTGATTTCATCTGGTTCTCAATATTGACCTTTACAATTTTTTCACCTGTTCGGTTGAATTCTTCACTCATATTGCCTGTTCGTTCGCTGATACTGTTATTAAAAAATATACTCCTGGTATAATCGTTTCAGTTGCGCATTAAAATCCAATTAAATTGCTTATAATTAGCAACTTACAAAGTTCGCTAAGAGTTTACGAAGATACGATTTATTTCTTTGCCCCAAGCAACAAAATAGGGCATCTTATTAACAGGAAATTGTTGATAATACTGTAATTTGACATAAAATGAGTGTCTGAAAACCATGACAAAAATGAATCTCTCCGAAATTGTGGATAACTGACTAATCTTATAGTGCGAAAATGAAACATAGCCAGCCTATTTTTGTTATAATTTCGCGGGTAAATAGCAAAGTGCTATAAAACCTTTACTATTATGGCATCGCGTTTGATTGGATGACTGCTCTTAGGCAAAACTGCAAACACCTGATTTGCTATAATTGCTAAACAGATGATTATAAGGAATTAACATATTATACAAATAAATGGAAGCAAAATTTTCGCAACGAGTAAAAGACGTTTTGACATACAGTCGTGAGGAAGCAATGCGGCTTGGCAATGATGCTGTGGGGGTTGAACACTTACTGTTAGGAATTATTCGGGAAGGTGATGGCAAAGCAATACACATACTCAACGGCCTTGGAGTAGATCTTCAATCACTTCGCAAGTCAATTGAAAGCGCTGTGATGATCCCTAACAAGAAGATCAGCCTCAACGATAATCTGCCACTCATAAAACAAGCCGAACGCGCGCTGAAAATCACCTACCTTGAAGCCAAGGTTTTTAGTAGCGAAGTAATTGGAACTGAACACCTTCTGCTTGCTATTCTGAAAGATGAAGACAATGTGGTTTCACAGTCATTCAGTCGTTTTGGCATTAATTATCATGTGATTAAAGAAGAATTGACCAATATGATAGCCAACGACAAAGGAGAGATCAAACCAGACATTTTTTCTGAACTCCCGGGCAATACAGCCGATGACGATCCAGAAGACAGGGCATTTGGCGGAAGCGCAAAGAAACCAACTGAATCGAAATCAAAGACACCAGTTTTGGATAATTTCGGCCGCGACCTTACGCGTGCCGCTGAAGAAGGTCGTTTGGATCCTATTGTTGGAAGGGAAAAAGAACTGGAAAGAATTGCCCAGATACTTAGTCGTCGCAAGAAAAACAACCCTGTCCTTATTGGTGAACCCGGAGTTGGAAAATCAGCCATTGCTGAAGGTTTAGCATTGAGAATAATAAATCGAAAGGTTTCCAGGGCGCTTTTCAACAAACGTGTGTTTACACTTGATCTTGCTTCAATAGTTGCTGGTACAAAATACCGCGGCCAGTTTGAAGAACGCATGAAGGCGGTGCTGAACGAGCTGGAGAAAAACAGGAACATTATACTCTTTATTGATGAAATCCACACAATTGTTGGCGCAGGCAATGCATCAGGTTCGCTTGATGCATCCAATATGTTTAAACCTGCACTGGCCCGTGGTGAAATTCAATGCATTGGAGCAACTACCCTTGATGAATACCGTCAGTATATAGAAAAAGATGGGGCCTTGGAACGCCGTTTTCAGAAGATCATGGTTGATCCTACAACCCCGGAAGAAACTGTTGAAATTCTTCATAATATCAAAGAAAAGTATGAGGACCATCATCTGGTTCAATACACTGATGATGCAATCAAATCATGCGTTTCGTTGACACAACGCTACATTACCGATAGGTATTTACCTGACAAGGCTATTGATGCGCTTGACGAGGCCGGATCGAGGGTGCACATCACAAATATCCGGGTTCCCAGCGAAATAATCACCATTGAAGAACGGATAGAAGAAGTTAAGGTAAAGAAAACCAGGGCAATTGGAAGTCAAAAGTTTGAAGAAGCTGCCGAATTTCGCGATATGGAACGCAAACTTCAGCATGAGTTGGAAAATGCTAAACGCCAATGGGAAGAGGACTCAAAAATACATCGCGAAACAGTTTCGGAAGATAATGTTGCCGAAGTGGTTGCCATGATGACAGGTATTCCGGTTCAGCGAATTGCTCAGAACGAGAGCGAACGCCTTGTTAAAATGGAAGATGAACTGGCAAATTCAGTTATCGGGCAAAATGAAGCGATCAAGAAAGTGGTAAAAGCCATCAGGCGTAACCGCGCTGGCTTGAAGGATCCAAACAAACCAATTGGAACATTTATTTTCCTGGGTCCGACCGGCGTAGGTAAAACTCACCTTGCCAAGGTGCTTGCAAAATATTTGTTTGATACAACCGATGCACTGGTTCGCATTGACATGAGTGAATACATGGAGAAATTCGCCGTATCGCGCCTGGTAGGAGCGCCTCCCGGATATGTTGGCTATGAAGAAGGCGGACAACTTACTGAGAAAGTAAGGCGTAAACCCTATTCCATTGTGTTGCTCGATGAAATCGAAAAGGCACATCCTGATATTTTCCACCTTTTACTACAGGTTCTTGACGACGGACAACTTACCGATAGCCTGGGAAGGAAAGTAGATTTTAAGAATACAATTCTTATTATGACTTCCAATATCGGATCGCGGCAATTGAAAGATTTTGGTCAGGGCGTAGGTTTTGCAACAACTTCAAGGCGTGACGCCAGTTCTGATTATGCCCGCAGCATTATTGAAAATGCATTGAAGAAAACCTTTGCGCCGGAGTTTATCAACCGTATTGATGATATTGTAATCTTTGATCCGCTTGAACGCGAAGCAATTCATAAAATCATTGACCTTGAGCTCTCACATTTATTTGAACGTGTGAACCAAATGGGATACTCCATTGAAGTTACAGAGAAAGCCAAAGATTTCATTGTTGAAAAAGGATGGGATTCGCAGTATGGAGCAAGGCCTCTGAAAAGAGCTATTCAGAAATACATTGAAGATGAATTAGCAGAATCAATTATTTCTTCCAAGACCAAATCAGGCGATCAGATCCTGGTTGACCATGAAGGTGAGGAAGAAAAACTGAAGATTACAACGGTTGTAAAAGAATCTGTAGAATCAAAGTAAGGCTAGATTACAAATCACTCAGCCTTTTGTAAGCTCCCAGGTCTTTTGAATCAAAACTATTGATAAAGCTAACGGCCGAAACATTTTCGGCCCTGGCTTTTCTTACGAAAATTTCTGCAGACTGCACGTACTTGCGATCTCTTTCGGCATCGAGCAATAAGAGATATCCCATGATTGTATTTCCGGCCATTTCAACAAGACGGCGTGCATGGAAATCAAGCATTTCGTTTTCGTCACTTTCAGTAACACGGGCAGCCGTTTTTTCAAACTGGTCGGTCATTTTCAAGAGCGTATTTTTGAGGTAATCAAGTTCGGGGTGAACCGGCCTGGATGCATATTCCTGCATTAGCTTCAAATAAGCGCCGTTACCAACACCTCTTATTGCAGCAACCACCTGCAACTGTGATGTGCCTTCATAAATAGTTGTGATCCGGGCATCGCGGTAAAGTCTTTCAACCGGGAAATCTTTCATGTAGCCGGTTCCGCCATGAATTTGCAAAGCATCATAGGTCACCTGGTTGCAATACTCGCTGGCGAATAATTTGACCAGGGGAGTAAGAATATCAGCATTGCGGGAATAATACTTTTGGTCGACTCGCTCTTCCGCATCCAGTTTGCGCTCTTCGGCCAGAAATGTGTAAGCTTTGTAAACGTCTACAAATCGAGCCGTTTCGTATAGAAGTGTGCGTGTGGCATGGATCTTTGCCTGCATCATGGTCAGCAATTCGTAAATTGCCGGGTACTGGATTATAGGTTTACCAAATTGCTCGCGTTCGTAGGCATATTTCAAGGCTTCACGGTATGCGGCTTCAGCAATGCCAACAGATTGGGCACCAACCCCAAGACGGGCAGAATTCATGAGCGACATCACATATTTTATCAAGCCCATTCGTGTATCGCCAATAAGCGTTGCCGGGGCATTGTTAAAAACCATTTCGCAGGTTGGCGATCCTTTGATACCAAGTTTATTCTCAATCCGGCGAATGTTCACTGCTTTTTCTTTGCGGTCGTAAACGAACAGTGAAAGGCCACGGGCATCGCTGGTTCCATCTTCTGATCTTGCCAGCACCAGCGATATATCCGCATCGCCATTGGTGATAAATCTTTTCACACCATTAAGAAACCAGGTGCTCTTTTTCTCATCAAAAGTAGCTTTCAACTGAA
Source organism: Bacteroidales bacterium (assembly GCA_014860575.1). Taxonomy (NCBI): domain Bacteria; kingdom Pseudomonadati; phylum Bacteroidota; class Bacteroidia; order Bacteroidales; species Bacteroidales bacterium. The sequence continues at coordinate 39,053 of JACZJK010000052.1, read as the reverse complement.
CCGATTGCAAGTCGGAACCGGCATCAGGTTCGGTAAGGATCATGGCTGCCGTAGCGCCTTTGTTAAAGCGCGGCAGATATTTGTTCTTTATTTCTTCCGAGGCAAATTCGTGTATGGTTTCAGCACAGTCCTGCAAGCCCCATATATTTGCGAACCCTGCATCGGCACGGGAAACAATTTCAGCGGCTATAACATAAGGAACCATCGGAAAATTCAGGCCATCGTACTTTCTTGGCAGCGACATGCCAACCAAACCAGCTTTTACAAGCACTTCGTGATCTTCCTGAGTTCCGGCTGCATAACGGACTTCGTTGTTGAGCAGCACCGGGCCATCGCGGTCAACACCTTCGGCATTGGGATGTATGGTTTCACCGGCTATTTCGCCAATAATTTCAAGCACTTTTTCATAACTGTCCATGGCATCTTCGAAATCCAGCGGTGCATGGTCGAATTCGTCCCTTTCCTTGAAATCATTTTCCTTGAGCCGGACTATTTTTTTCATCAAAGGGTGATTGAGATGAAATTGCAGGTGTTCGTTATCGTTAAAAAAATTTGCCATCGTTCAATTAATTTTTGTGATCCTGATTACTTTGAATTTGCGCGATAGTATTTGATCATTTTTGGGATGATATCCGCCACATCACCAATGATAGTATAATCAGCGATGCTATTGATCGGAGCGTTCGGATCGGTGTTTATAGAAATGATCTGGCCCGATTGGTCCATCCCGGCTCGGTGTTGCACTGCTCCTGAAATACCGCAAGCAATGTAAAGTTTTGGCCGAACCGTAATCCCAGTTTGTCCAACCTGGCGTTCGTGTTCAACAAAGCCCGCATCAACAGCAGCACGTGAAGCAGCCACTTCCGCTCCCAACACATCGGCAAGCTGAAAGAGCAGATCGAAATTGGCTTTTGAACCAACTCCATATCCGCCGGCCACGAGGATTTGCGCACCCTTGATGTCAATCTTGCTTTTTTCCATGTGGCGCTCAATAATGCTCACGACGAAATCGTCATTGCTGAGAATGGATGCCACATCAATTTCCTTTATTTCTCCCTTATATTCTGCGTCAAAAATTTCTTTTTTCATCACCCCTTCCCTCACGGTAGCCATTTGCGGGCGGGTTTCGGGATTGATGATGGTGGCAATGATATTCCCACCAAAAGCCGGCCTGATCTGATACAACAAGTTTTTAAATTCCTTTTGCGTACGTGTTTCAGTGTGATCGCCAATTTCGAGGCTGGTGCAATCGGCTGTTAACCCGCATCTCAACGCTGATGCGATCCTTGGTGCAAGGTCGCGCCCGATTGAGGTCGCACCAAAGATTGCCACATCGGGTTGTTCCTGTTTGAACACATTGGAAACGATTGCGGCATGAGGCAGCGTGAGGTAAGGAAAGAGGCGTTCATCAATGGCAATATGTGCCACATCAACACCAAATGGAAAAACTGATTCTGCAGCTTTGCTTACCTGATCATTTCCAATCAGCACAGCTTCAAGCTTTGTTTTAAGCTGATTTGCAAGTTTGCGGCCTTTTGAAAGCAGTTCGAGGCTTACTTCGGCAACATGGCCTTCTTCTGTTATTTCGCAATAAACAAAAACACTGTTCACTTTAAGTAATTTTAGTTATTAAAATTTTATCCGATTATGTGGGCTTCAATCAGGCTTTTCATTAGTTCTTCAATGCCTTCATCGTTATGGATGACCTGTGTTTCTTTATGTTGCAGCACTACATTCTCAATCTTCTTTACCTTGGTGGGGCTGCCGGACAAACCCAGAAATTCCTGGCTGGCATCAATCTCATCAACACCCCATTCATCAATCTGCAAGTAAGGACGGTTCTGATAAAGCTCAGTATAGTCGCGTATTTCCGATTGCAGTTCAGTAATGGTGCGGGCATGCTTGTATTTCATCAAAAGTTTACCGACCCTTGGCCTGCAGTGCGGTGCGGAATTGTGCACCGTAATTGCAAGTGGCAGCGGCGCTTTCACCGTCTCCACTCCCCTTTCCAGCCTGCGTTTGATAACAATTTCTTTGTAAGTTAGTGAAATGATTTCTTCGGCGTAAGTAACCTGTGGAATTCCAAGTTTTTCAGCCGTTTGCGGACCTACCTGGGCTGTGTCGCCGTCAATGGCTTGACGCCCGCTGATCACGAGGTGGTATGGAGCCAATTTCTTTATCGCCTGCGAAAGCACATAGGAAGTAGCCAGTGTATCACTTCCGGCAAATTTGCGGTCAGTGACCAGATAGCCCCTGTCGGCACCACGATACATTGCCTCACGGATAATTTCGGCAGCACGAGCGGGTCCCATGGTAAGCAATATTACTTCCGCATCCTTATGCATGTCCTTGATGCGCAAAGCTTGTTCAAGTGCGTGAAGGTCCTCGGGGTTAAAAATTGCAGGCAAAGCAGCACGGTTAACAGTGCCGTCGGCCTTCATGGCGTCCTTACCCACATTTCGTGTATCAGGCACCTGTTTGGCCAGGCAGATAATGCGAAAACTCATAGTCTGTTTTTTAGTGGAATTTTGTTTCGAAGAAGGTGCAAAAATAGCAAGATGGAAGCAATCGCCCAAATCAGGATTCAGGCTCGGATGGGTCATTCAAAGGATTCTCATGACAGTCCTTGCATTCCAGACTTTTGTTATACATTTCCATGGCCCTTGCGCTCATACCCATGCTGCTGAAACCGCCATCGTGGAAAAGGTTCTGCATGGTAACCTTGCGGGTCAGATCCGAGAACAAAGTGATACAATAATCCGCACATTCCAGCGCAGTTGCATTTCCCAGGGGCGACATGCGTTCGGTGAAATCCATCAATCCACCGAATCCTTTTACGCCCAAACCGGCCGTGGTTGGCGTTGGTGATTGTGAAATGGTGTTGATACGGATTTTCTTTTCACGACCATAAATGTAGCCAAAGCTACGCGCAATGGATTCCAGCGCTGCCTTGGCATCGGCCATATCGTTGTATTCATAGAGGGTTCGTTGAGCAGCAATATAGGAAAGGCCTACGATAGAACCCCAATCGTTGATGGCATCCAGCTTCTTGGCCGTTTGTATCATTTTGTGAAATGATATTGCAGAAATATCCATTGTTTTAAGGAAGTTCTCGTAATTGATTTCATGATAAGGTATTTTCTTGCGTACATTGGGCGACATGCCGATGGAATGCAGTACAAAGTCAAACTTTCCACCAAAATGATCCAGTGTCTGCTCAAATAAAGCTTCCAGATCGCTGACGCTGGTGGCATCGGCGGCGACCAACTTACTTGAAGTTTTTTCGGCAAGTTCGTCAATGGTTCCCATTCTGAGGGCGATGGGCGTGTTTGTGAGAACAAGGCTTGCGCCTTCTTCGTGGGCGCGTTCGGCCACTTTCCAGGCAATGGACAATTCGTTGAGCGCTCCAAAAATCAAACCTTTTTTCCCTTGTAATAAATTGTTTGCCATTGTGTTCGTATTAATTCACTAATAGATAATCATGAATGTAAAGTCATGAAACAGGATTTGCGGGCGTAAAAATAGCAAAAAATCACATTCGCTTATTTGAATATATGGTTTTCATTCCAACAATTCCTTTGCCTTCATCATCGAAATTTCGGATACATTCTCATCGCTAAGCATTTTCGCAATTTCCAAAATGCGATCCTCATGGTTCAGCGTCCTTATATTTGAAAGTGTTGCGTGATCTCCGGATTCCTTGTAAACCAATAAATGATTTGATGCCTTGCCCGCAATCTGGGGCAGGTGAGTGATGGTGAGCAACTGCAGGGTTTTGGACATATTCAGCATCATCGAGCCCATTTTTGCCGCAATTTCGCCTGATATTCCCACATCAATTTCATCGAAGATCAGGGTTGGAAGTTTCTTCTTGCTTGACAAAAGGTATTTTACCGCCAGCATCAATCTTGATAATTCGCCACCGGAAGCAATGGACGAAACTTCCTTGAGGTTCCCACCTTTGTTCGCATTAAAAAGCAGTTTGACTTTTTCAGAACCATCAGGACCGGGTTCTTGCAACGGTTCAATAATAAGCTGAACTTTTGCATCAGGCATACCAAGTTGCCTGACCATTGTGGTCAGTTCATCTGAAACCAGTTGGGTGGTTGCCTGCCTTCCTGCGCTGAGTTGTTGGTTCAGAAGAGTTAATTGATCCAGCTTTTTAGCAATTTCGGCTTTTACAAGAGGAATTTTATCCTCAAGCGAAACAATATTGTTCAGCTTCTCATTGAGTTTAGAAGCGATCCTGAGCAGTTCTTCAATGCCCGAAACATGATGCTTTTGCTCAAGCTGATAAATTAAACTTAAGCGTTGGTTTAACTGCTCAAGCTTTTCGGGTTCATAAACCACCGATGTTTCTAGCTGGTTGATTTCCTGGTCAATATCTTTGAGTTCGATAAACACCGACTCTAACCTTTGCAAGAGGTTCGCACCCTCAGAATAGTATGCGCTTACTTTTTTTAAAAGACTCGCAGATTCAGCAATTTTGCCAAGTAAACTGTTTTCCTCATTGCTAAACAAATGTTTTACCTGAAGCAAATATGTTTTTATTTCTTCAGCATGGGTCTGAACCTCCAGCTGTTCTTCAAGTTCTTCTTTTTCTCCTGGTTGCAGGCGCGCCTTGTTGATTTCGGTTAGCTGGAAATTAAGATAATCCTGATCCTTTTTTGCATTTATCTCGTCCTGTTGCAGATGTCGCAAATCATTTGTCAGTAATTGCAAACCTTTATATTCTGCCTGATAGGTTTTCAGTAAGCTGTTATGACCTGCATATTCATCGGCGATGCTGAGTTGAAAAGCAGGATCGTTTAGGGCAAGAATGGCATGCTGTGAGTGAATGTCGACAAGCTTTTCACCCAGTTCGCGAACCAGGTTCAGGTTCACAGGAGTATCATTGATGAAAGCCCGCGATTTACCTGCAGGTGTAATCTCACGCCGAATAACTATTGAATCATCATAATCCAGGTCATTGTGGTCAAAAAAGCTTCGCAGATTATAATCTTTTCCGTAAAATAACCCTTCGATAATGCATTTTGCATCTTTATCAAGCAATACATTTGAATCGGCCCGCTGACCCAGAATAAGTGATAATGCACCAATCAGGATTGATTTTCCTGCGCCGGTTTCGCCGGTAATAACTGTAAATCCATTGTTGAAGCTGATAGAGAGTTGCTGGATCAGCGTATAATTTTCAATGGTAAGTTGCTGCAACATGCGGATAAGATTATGGCAGCGGCGAAGTTATGAAAAACATGAACCGGAAACGAAAACCGTGTTATTCTTTGGTGGTTAAAATGCGATCGTATGTTGAGGCCTGCGAAGGATCCAATTCTTTCAGGATATTCACTGCCCTGGGTTTGTCCATCTGGCTTGCCTGTGAGTAAACATTCACAAACTCATCGCGCTTTGATTCCATGAAAAGTTGCAGCACAAACAGTCCTGGACGGTTTCTGTGAGCACGTTGCAACAATTCAAGACTTTCGGTTATGGCAAGGCGTCCCATTTCAAGATTTTCTGACATCGCATCCATTCCCCTGCGGTGATATACATAGTTGGCTTCCCGTATTTGACCATAAGCACTGTTGAGTGTATTTTCCATAAGCCAGTAACGGTTACGCTGGCTTTCAAAGGCTTTCCAGCCTCTCTCAGGTGCATTTTGAGCAGCCGTGACCACAGCCATCGCCTTTTCAAAAAATGGTGTTCCACCAAAGCGGGCAAACGAATCGCCGTCGAAGCCTAGAAATACATACGCATAATAAGCCAGAATAGACGTCAGGTTCGAAGTATGGGAACCTTCAGAAAACTCCAGAGGTTGCTGATCAACATATTTGATGTGAAAATCGCGGTCAACCCAGTTAAAAAGTATGCTGTTATAATTGGTGTTAAAAACCGGGCGACGTAGAATCACATTGATCCTTCCCTTGAATTCATCGCTGGCAACCCGCTCGGAAAGTGTGATCATTATCGTACCTTCAATCCGCTCTTCGGGTTTATATTGAAAACTCGTCCAGTTTTGCTGGTTCATAAATTCAGAAATAGCTGTCTGAAGGTTTTGAAACACCCGTTGATCAGTGCCTTCCAGTTGCTGCGAATTAATTGAAACAGTAATATTGAGTTCCTGCGATTTTGATGAAAAGCTAATGAGAACCAGCAGGATGACTATTAAATTCTTCATAATGGACGAGTTATGTATGCGTTTTCGGATAGCAGAACTAAGCCTTGAAATCATAAATAAAATCCGCAATATCAGCGGCCACCTGAGATTTGGCTTTTAGGTCGTATTCCTTCACATTACCCGAACGGTCGAGGATGCTTACTTTATTTGTTTCAGTTTTGAATCCGGAACCTGGTTCGCGTAATGAGTTTAGAACGATAATGTCAGCGTTTTTATTTTGCAACTTCTTGCGGGCATTGGCAAGCTCATTTTCAGTTTCAAGTGCGAACCCAACGATGATCTGTCCGGGTTTCCTGTTTTTCGATAGCTGGCTCAGTATATCAGTAGTCGGTTTCAGATCAATACTCAGATTACTTTCGCTTTTCTTTATTTTCTGATCGCTCATTTGAACAGGCTGGTAATCGGCAACTGCAGCAGCCATGATGATAATATCAGCTTGTCCTGAATATTGCTGGCAGGCATCAAGCATTTGCTCAGCAGAAGTAACATCAATGCGGTTTATCTCATTTGAATTTGTTGATAAATGAATCGGTCCTGAGATTAGTGTCACCGTTGCTCCTCTCTGTGCCATGGTTTCTGCAAGGGCAAATCCCATTTTACCCGAAGAATAATTTCCAATAAAACGTACAGGGTCAATATTTTCAAAAGTTGGCCCGGCAGTGATCAACACTTTTTTTCCTTCAAATGATTTTAACGGCTTAAAAAAATCTGCTATGATTTTTGCCATCTCTTCCGGTTCTTCCATTCGGCCTGCTCCACACAAACCACTGGCTAATTCGCCTTCGCGTGGTTCAATCAGTCGGTGACCAAAGGTTCTGATAATTTCGATGTTACGTTGAGTTGTCGGATGTTTGTACATATCCAGGTCCATTGCCGGTGCAAAGAAAACAGGGCAACGGGTCGCGAGATAGGTTGTCATCAGAAGATTATCAGCGATACCCATCGCCATTTTTGCCAGTGTATTGGCCGAAACAGGCGCGATCAGGAAGATATCAGCCCAATTTCCCAATTCAATGTGGCTGTTCCATACACCAGTACGTTTATCAAATGGATCAATAAATACCGGAGATTCTGAGAGCGTTGAAATCGTGAGTGGGGTCACAAAATCAGTAGAGGCTTCAGTCATAATAACTTTGAATTCAGCGCCGGATTTTTTAAGCAAACGGATCAGCAAAGGTATTTTATAGGCAGCAATGCTACCAGTAATACCGATCAGAATCCTTCGCCCTTTCAGTGACATCAGGTTGTAATTTGGTGCGAACCGGATAAAATGCTACAGTTGCTTCAAGGGATTGCGATAGTAGATTTTATCGTTGATAAACTCATTGATTGAAATGAGTGTAGGTTTGGGAAGTTGTTCGTAAAAGCGGGCAATTTCAATCTGCTCCCTGTTTTCAAAAACTTCCTCAAGATTATCGGTAGGAGATGCAAACTCTGATAGTTTCCGATCAAGTTCTTCTTTCATTTCCAGCGATATCTGATTGGCACGTTTGGATAAAACAACAACCGATTCGTAAATATTACCGGTTGGATCGTGCAAATCGGAGAGGTTGCGTGTAACAGTTGTTGGAATAACCTTTAATCTTTTATAATCCATATTATTGTATTGATTGATTAGCTTGTGAACTTAACTGCCGAAGCACATTTTTCTGAATCTGGTTTGCTTCGCGCAAATAACTGCTGGCCGGGAATTGGGCAATGAAATTATCATAAGCTTCGAGGGCTTCCTTATAACGTTCTTCCCTTCTCTCGTCTATACTCTTTGATGCATAATCATAGTGGGCCTTGAGTTTGGTGAACATGATTTCCTCGCGGTAATCAGTATCAGGAAAGTTTTTCAGAATATTTTTAAAAGCTGTGATGGCTGCTGTATAGTTCTCCATTTTGTAGTAAAGCCGGGCAATTTCTACTTCCTTGATCTCAAGTTTTGAGCGTAGGTCGTCAATTAACTTATTGCCCTCGCTCACCCTTTCGCTTTGCGGATATTTGTTAATAAAAAGCTGGAGTTCATCAATGGCTTCCCTGGTGTTGGTTTGATCCAGGGTATGCTTAGGTGAGTCAAGATATTTGCAATAGGCGCTCATAAATGTGCATTCCTCAACATACTGGCTGCGGGGGAATGTAGAGATGAAGCGTTTGAAATAAAAACTTGCAAGAACGTAATCCTTCTGCTTGTAATGCGCGTAAGCATAATGATAGGCAATGGTTTCAGCACGATCGGTTCCCCTGTAAAAGGGAATTACCTGATCAAAAAGCTGAATAGCCCTGTAATGATCGCCCTGATTGTAATAAACAAATGCACTTTGATACTTCTCTTCGTAATCAGTACTTTTTAGCAAACGCTGGTATTTACTGCAGGAAGTGGCAATCAATCCGGTTAACAAAGCTAAAGCGAAGATTTTTTTAAACATGCGGCAAAATTAATACTTTATTCATACAGAATTAACAACAACGGCGATGAAGCAATGTTATTTTTGCGAACTCATATAAAGCGGCTAATTTTGCACCCGGTTAAACTATCCAAATGCTGAATAAACTCGACACGCGCGCAACATTCATTGCAATCATGCATTCATTGGCCTTTTTTCTGATCGCATACCTGATTATCTGGTTTTTGAAGGATCTGACAACAGTGCTCATCGCCAATGGGCTTGAAATACCAACTGTTTGGTATTATCATCGTATTGATTTCATGATCCCGCAGTCTTTCTGGAATGCCGACCTGGTAAAGCTAACATTTTCGGGAGCGCCTGTTATTAGCCTCATACTTGCCTTGCTCTGCCTTGTTGCATATTACAGCGTAATGGATCTTGATGGTATTTTGAAGCTTGTGTTTTTATGGGGCTTTATTCATGGCTGGACAGGTTTTTTCGGTTCAGTGTTTGTTGGAACCCTCACCAATACCGGGTTCGGACATGTGGTGACCTGGCTTTACCTCAACGACACCGCCAGGTTAACCACCAACCTGGTTTCGCTGTTCATGTTATTCTTTGGCGGGTTTATAATCGCGAGGCCAACACTGATCTCTGCCAATTACTATCTTAATTTCCTGCCCGATCAATCACGCAACCGTTTTCTGTTGGCTCAGGCGATACTGCCTGCAATCATCGGCCTCGGTATGCTCGTGCTGCTAAGGATCCCGGCATCGTTTGAAGACCAAATGATTCCGTTCACTGCTCTCTTAGTGATTCTGCCAATATTTATGAGACGGTATCATTTCCCTGAAATGTATTTTGACAACAAACCCATCGTGCTCCGATTGGAATGGATTTATGTTATACTCGCCATCATATTCACCCTTATCTTCCGGCTGATTTTTGAATTTGGGATCAGATCAGGACATTAAAGAATGTAGATTTTCATTACTGCAACTCCCAATGTGTTCTGAACCTTCAACAAGTATATTCCTTCCGTTACCGAGGAAACGTCAATGAATATCCGGGGTGAATCAACTTCCAAATGAATTATTTTCTGACCCATCAAAGAAAACAGTTCTACATTTCCAAGATCATTGCTGGATTCAATTTGGAGTATGCCATTAGTAACCGGGTTCGGATAAACTTTAAGTGAAAGCCTTGAATTGAATCTTGCCATACCTACACCTTCATCAACCTGAATATAGTTTTGGATAGTTTTTGTATCGCTTCCCTGGTTATTACTGACTTCAAGTGTAACGGAGTATAATCCTGGCGTATCGTAAATGACCATTGGATTTTTTAATGTGCTCGTGGCAGGTGTTCCACCATCAAAATGCCATAAATGATTCGTTGGAAAACCTGAAGAAAGGTTCGAAAAGATAATTGTATCACCTTCAGTTATATGGGTTACACTTGCCTGAAAATCTGCCACTGGTTGCACAGCCAGAGGTTCGCATTCAATAAATGCTTTCCAACCGGCATTATTAACCGAGTTGTCGGATTTAAAACTGAATGTAAGCGCGCCTCCGGCATTTGTTGCAGTAATCAATCCCGGAGAATTGTTACCACACCAGGTTCCCATTAACGTAGCTGATGTATTGGCTCCATCATAGATTTTCAGCCAATCATACGCACAATTGGCATTGGCCTCAACATCGAAAAATGAAAAATCAACCTTGATTTTTGCACCGCTGCTGGCCGGAAGAAAAGTTAGCGTATAATTCTCATTGCTGCTGTAATTGCCATTGGGTCCACCAGAGTCGTAAAAATTAGCAAGACAGGTAGTATGTGTTCCGTTGGCTATATTAAACGAAGGTGCAACTTTTATATAATTGTGTTTGATGATGGTGTCAGTACCAGTGCTGCTTGACACCACCAACATTACATCATACACTCCTGCATTCTGGTATGTTATCACTGGGTTCTGTGCAGTTGACACCATTGGATTGCCTCCGTCAAAATACCAGCTTCGGGATGTGATGTTGCCACAACTTGCATCAGAAAATGTTGTTTGCTGACCTGGCGAAATGGTTGTTGCACTAGCTTCAAAATCTGCAAGCAGAGGTAAAGCAAGCATTTCCACATTTTGCCATGTAACTTCCCGGTTACTTACCGAAACATTGGGAAAAGTTATACTTTCGTAGCAAGGGGCAGAAAAAGTGAGGGAATAGGTTCCGGCAAAAAGGAAGCGATGGTAGTTGCCGGCCTCGGCACTGCTGTAAACAAAGGAGTTGTTGTTATCGTGGCCTATAATTTCAACCCTGGCCCTGATTGGCGCGCCCGTTACTGAGTTCGTTACTGTTCCCCTAATCCCATACAGCGATTGCTCCATATAATTAAAGTAAGAACGGTAATTATAATTCCAGAATGTTGGCAACTGGGAAGCAGGAGGTGTTTTGGTATTGGTGAGTTCGAGGGTAAATTCACGGCATTGATGAAAGTAATTCATATAATCCTGGCGTCCGCCGGTGATTGTATACCAGGCATAGCCATTTGTAATACCTGAGTCAAATCCACGGAAGTAAGGTGGCGGGCTAAAGGCATGAACCGTGTCGGCATATTCGCGCATGGTGTAAACCCACCAGGCATTATCGGCACTTAATTGCTGCCAGGTGTCCCAGGGGTAGTTGCAAACTTCTGCTCCGCCGTGCATATTCGCGGAAATATTGAATTTGTATTGTTCTGCAAAATCCATAAAGAAGACGGTTTCCGGCTGCCATGCATTGCCATCAGGGTTTGGGCCTGCAACGGGGTCCGGATAGTTTCGGTTAAGGTCAACATTGTTAGCATTTCTGCGCACCGCTCCTGATACCGTGTGGTTGCCGCCTTTGTAAGTGCCATCAGGATTTGCGTTGGGGTTGATCCAGATATCTATACTATCAACCAGCCGCGTTACGTATGGATTGCTTCCGTAATTGGAAAGCAGATAATCAATCATTTGAAGACTGTTGACAAACCCTGTTAGTTCATCCCCGTGTATGGATGAAGTATAGAGGAACCTTGGTTTTTCATTTACTTCTCCCACATCTTTTGATATCCGGGCAACCAATAGCTGGCGTCCGCTTGCCAGGGTTCCAATATTATGGACTTCACAAAGGGCAGGAAAATCAGTTTCAAAGTCGTTCATGAGTGCAACATATCCCTCGTAGGTTGGATAAAAGTTCCAATCGCTGAGACCCTTTATTTCATCATAACCTTTGGCTATATCAGTAATTTGTTCGGCTGGATGTGGCAGAAAGTTATACTCAATACCAAATTCAAGAAATGCCATGAACTCCTTAAGGCTCGCATTGGCAATAATTGAATCACCCACGATTTTATCAATAGAAATAATACCTGAGAGTTTTGTCATTTCAATGTCGGAAACGGTTCGGAAAGTGAAATACTTTTCACCTTTTGCTTCAAACTGTGAAGCAATGTCCTGGGCATTCAGTGATGTAAAAAGAAAACTGCTGAATATTAGCAATACCATTTTTTGAGATAAAAACTTTTTCATAAAAATGTTAATTTAACGATAGTCAAGTGTTTAATGAGTAGTTGAGAGTGATGTTTAGTTGAGTTTTAAGCTAGGATAAAATCTAGTTGACAAACTCCTGTATTTGAGCTTCCAGTTGTTTGTACACCATCTGATTGACCTTGACAACAGGCAGCCGGAGGTTGTTCTGGATAAATCCAAGAATTGCCAGGGCTGCTTTAATCCCTGATGGATTGCCATCGGCAAACAAGGTTTCAATGATTCCGGTAAGTTGATAATGGATCGCACGGGCCTTAACAAAATCACCCTTTAACCCTAAGCGGACCATCTCGGAAAACTGAGCGGGAAAAGCGTTGGCAACAACTGAGATTACACCGTCGCCCCCAAGCGCAAGGATGGGCAGTGTAAGAATGTCGTCACCTGAAATCACCAGGAAATTCTTTGGGCGGTTCTTAATTATTTCCATGCATTGAGCCAGGTTGCCTGATGCTTCCTTCACAGCTACTATATTATCAAAGTCATGCGCCAGTTTGAGTGTGGTTTCTGCAGTCATATTAACGCTGGTCCGGCCTGGAACATTATAAAGTATAACAGGAACCGGCGAGGCGCTTGCAATGTTTTTGTAATGCAGGTAAAGTCCGCGCTGCTGAGGTTTATTATAGTAAGGTGCAACAGACAGAATTCCTTCAATTTCATCAAAAGGGGTTATTTTAATAGTATCAATTATTGCCTGTGTATTGTTTCCTCCAATTCCAACCACTAATGGAACCCTTTTATTAATGGTGTCAATGCAAAAATGCAGAAGCGCATTTTTCTCATCCCTGCTGAGCGTTACCGACTCGCCTGTGGTTCCCATTACAACAATATAATCCACCTTATTTGCTATAAGGTGTTCCAATAATTTGCCCAAAGAGCCAAAATCAATGGTTCCATGTTTGTGAAATGGCGTTACAACCGCTACCCCGGTTCCTTTAAAAATATTGGTCATGTCAATGTGGGTTTAAAATCTTAATATAATGAAGCAGGTGTTGAGTAAACTCCTGCTGGTCGTTGGATTCGTCCTTGATCATCAGATCATACCACGGAAATCGCAAATCGCTTTGTATGCCGGCCTTCAAATGGGCTGATGAAATAGCAGCCAGGTAAAGCAGCGGAAAACAATCTGTCAAATTAAGATCAACCAGGTATTCTGCTGCAATGTATTCGAAGCTTTCAAGAATCTCTTTTGATGGAATTAAAAAGAGATTCAGGTCTTTTTTAGTCAGGATGATGCGCTTATCATGTGGGCCATACTCAAGGCGGTTTAAGTCGCCGGTAAAATATACTACCTGGAAAACCTTTTTATTTTCTTTTACAAGCATCTGGGAAAACTGCTCAATTGCCTGGGGAACCCTGGCTTCGTTGGTTTCAAAGAACAGAACGAAGGAAGTTATCTCTTCGAAAGCAATGGTTTTTTTATCGCGTATTATTTTCCCTGCATGTTTCCGCAGAAAATATAATCCGATTTTCAGGCGTATTTCTTTTAAAAATCTCACAACAGATAATGTAAGTATGGTATGTTCCCCGGCTTATTGCAGCTTGTTTTTGGATCAAAAAACATTAAAACAAATTGCTGAATCTACGGCCCGTAAAAGTAGTGAAGAATTTTCTGATAGTTTGAAGTTTGGTTTGTTAAGTTTTTAATTCACCCGGGTTTTCTTTACTTTCTTCAGATCCAGCAGATTCATGGCATTGCTTCCAAGTCCACGAATATTTTTTTGTGCGAACCGCAGTACCTGGTCGTAATACAATACCACAACAGGAGCCTGATCCATAACTATCTGATCCATTTGTCTGTAATAGCTGTAGCGGACACTATCAATTGTTTCAGTCATTGCTTTTTCGTAAAGCAGGTCATAGTCTTTGGAATTAAAATGAGTGTAGTTAGGGCCGGCTGGTGTAAAATTCCGGGAATAAAATAGCGACAGATAATTCTCGGCATCCGGGTAATCGGCAATCCATGAAGCCCTGAAAAACGGAACGCGCGCCTGTGCGATCATTTCGCGCAAAGTTGCAGGCGGGTTCACATCAATGCAGATATTAAAGCCCAATTCGTTTAGCTGGTGCTGGATATACCTTGTCAGATCCAGATAGGAAGCGTTGGTTGCAATGGTTATATCAGGCAAGCCGCGTCCGTTTGGATATCCAGCCTTTGCCAGAAGTTCACGTGCAAGAACAGGATTGTAATTATATCCTTTCACTGCGTTGCTGTCAAAAGAAGGAAGCCCAGGCGGCACAAACCCGAAAAGGCCTGGTTCTCCAATATTATTGCGCAAAAAACGCATCATTCTTTTGCGGTCGAACCCATGATTAATTGCCTGTCGAATTTCCTTGATCATCAACGGATTATCCTTACTTACCGCAAGTTCAGGATTCACCTGAAAAGCCAGGTATTCGGTGTTCAGATATGGTTGGGTTATTTTTTGAATCCGATCGTTGTATTTGGGATTCAGGTCGCCACTACGTGTGAGCAATTCATCTTTGTAGCTGGCATCAATTCCCGACATAAAATCAAGCTTGCCTTTGATAAATTCAAGAAAGGCGGTGTGCTTATCAACAACAAAAGTGATAGCGATTGCATCGAGGTATGGCAAAGGCTCTCCGTTTTCGGTTTCGAAGTAAGAAGGGTTTTTCAGAAGCACCAATTTCACCCCTTCTTTCCACATCCCAAAGCGGAATGGCCCGGTTCCAACCGGATTTCTGCGAAAATCAGTGCCAAAATATTTTACGGCTTCATGTGGGATTACAGAACAATACTGCATGGTTAGTAATCCTGGAAACGGTGGAAACGCTTGCTCAAGCTCGATTACCAGCGTTGAATCGTTCAATGCAAGAATAGCAGGTTGGTCATTGGATATGAGTTTCACATTTCTGAAAACCCAGGCTCCAGGCGAAGCAACGGCCGGATCGAGAATCCGGCGAAAACTGTAAACAAAATCCTCCGCCCCTACCCTTCTGCCTTGCGAAGCCGGAAAACATGGTGAATCATGAAAATATACATCGGTTCGAAGATGGAAAGTGTAAGTTTTTCCATCTTCGGAGATCTCAAAATTTTTAGCAATGCAGGGTTCAACTTCAAGTTTATCATTGAGTTGCAGCAAACCATTATATACTTGGTTCACACCCCAGATATTGGCCTGATTGCGGGCAAAGGCAGGATCTAAAGAAGTAATGTTGGACGATTCGTTGTAGCGGAAAACGGTGTTTTCATCAAGTTGCTCAAACGGGCCACGGCAACTGAACAGCAGTGATATAAGTACTAACGCAGTGAATGCCGGGCCAAAATTTTTCATGCCGTAAAACTACAAAAATGTGTTCAGGATTTGAAAATCAAATTTTATGGCTCTCACGATTCATTGAACCCTCCCTCGCTGAAACTTGTTCGTGGCTGCCAGAGCCACCAGTTACTCTTCCAAGGACGCTTTAATGCCAGATTCCATAGAATTATTAAATTTGCAATCGTGCTTCGTTACCAGAAGTATTCTCAGACGATATCATTCAATTTCCGTAAAACTAAATCAAAGAATATGAGAAACATGAGAACGATTTTTTTGATAATGGCCATCTTCAGCGCGATTGGATTTTCATCCTTGTTGGCAAGTGATTTAAATGCGCCGGAAAAGCAAACCATCACTGCCGAAAAAATGTGGGAGATGAAACGGGTAGGTAATCCCGTGGTTTCGCCCGATGGCAAACTATCTGCCTTCACCGTAACCGAATACGATACTGATGAAAACAAATCTTCAACAGATATTTTTATTCTGAATAATGAAACCGGTTCTCAGCAACAACTAACTTTCAGCGGCAAAGAAGGCTCACCTACCTGGAGCCCCGACGGGAAAAAGCTGGCTTTCGTTTCCCGACGCCATGATGGCCCAGCACAGCTTTATATCCTGAACCTTTCAGGCGGAGAGGCACAAAAAGTCAGCGATTTGCCGGTGGGCATCTATGCGCCAAAATGGTTCCCCGATGGAAAACGAATAACATTTGCAGCCAATATCCTTCCTGAATATGGCGGTGATTGGGACAAACTGAAGAAACTGCAAGACGAAAAGAAAAAGAGCAAAGTGACGGCTAAAGTCACTGAGAATGCAATGTATAGGTTCTGGGATCGCTGGCTCACCGATGGATATTATCCGCGTTTGTTTTCTATTGATGTGAACACAAAAACCGTAACCGACCTCATGCCCAATACTTCCAATTATTTCAATATGATGGGCGGTGTTTCTTACGATATTTCACCCGATGGGAAAATTATTGCTGTGAGCCAGAATGTTACCGAACCGCCTTATGATGACACAAACAGTGATATCTTCCTTCTCAATACTGACGGCAGCGGCGAAATGACCAATATCACGCCTGATAACAAGGCAAGCGATTCAAGCCCCGTGTTCAGCAATGATGGGAAATATCTACTGTTCGGGCAACAGGCAATTTCTCATTTTTATGCCGATAAGGTGGTGATGACAGTTTACGATATACAGTCCAAAACCATGAAACGCTTGTCAGACCACATAGACCTCAGTTGTGAGCAATGGTTCTGGTCAGCAGATGATAAAACCATCTATTTCATTGCCGAAGACAAGGCCATGAATTCCATTTTCAGTATTCCTGCTTCAGGTGGGAACCATAAAGAAATTTTCAGATCGGGAACCAATAACGGCGCAGCATTTGCCGGTGCAAACAATCTGGTGTTTAACCATCATAACATCAGCGCTCCGCCGGAACTTTACAAAGTTGATCTGAAAACCGTCAAATCCGTAAAAATGACTTCGCATAACGATGAAATAGTCAGTAATACCAATTGGGGAAAGGTGGAAGATGTTTATTACAAGGGAGCCGGCAATGCAGATGTTCAAATGTTTATTGTTTATCCACCGGATTACGACCCATCAAAAAAATACCCGTTGGTGATGCTGATCCATGGTGGCCCGCACGGTACTTTTGGCGATTATTTTCATTTCCGCTGGAATGCTCATTTATTTGCTGCACCAGGTTATATAGCTGCAATGCCGAATTTTCATGGAAGCACCAGTTTTGGGCAGGATTTTGCCATCAGCATTCATGGTGAGCATTCCACAAAACCATTTGAAGACGTGATGAAAGCCGCCGATTATCTGATAGATCGCGGATTAGTAGATGAAAATAAAATGGCTGCTGCCGGTGGAAGTTACGGTGGCTATCTTGTTAGCTGGATCGCCGGCCAAACCGATCGCTTTGCCTGCCTGATCAATCATGCTGGTGTGTATAACCTGCACCTGCAGTTTGCCTCCGATTATTCCGGAAATCGCGGCTACCAGTATGGTGGAACGCCCTGGCAGGATTATGACAAGCTGAATGCGCACAACCCTGCTGAGTTTGCACAAAATTTCAAATCGCCCATGATGGTAATTCATGGCGAAGGAGATTACAGAGTTCCTGTTGCACATGCCTTGCTTGTTTATGGGATATATAAATCCAGGGGGCTTGATGCACGCCTTGTTTACTATCCCGATGAGAACCATTGGATTCTGACCCCACAAAATTCAATTTTCTGGTATAAAGAAGTTCATGACTGGCTTGGTCGGTATCTGAAACCGTAAGGCTACGGACTACATCTTTTCTCCAGTCTGAACCTACCGTTTTGTAGCCACGAATGCACGAATAAAGACAATCCATTCGTGCATTCGTGGCTAATTTTTATACACGTTGTTATTACGCTGAAATTCAAAATCGGTTTACAAATTTTTCTTCTAAAACATCGTGCACCTGTAAAAATGATTACATTGTATCCCGCCTTTTGACTACAATCTAATCGTTACCGTCATGCTTTTTACCGCTCATAGTTATTATAGCCTGCGCTACGGAAGCATGCCTGTGGAACAGTTGGTGGCGGGAGCAAAATCCTATGGATTGAAAACACTGGTGCTGGCGGACATCAACAATACGTCGGCCATCACAGATTTTATACGGGAATGCAATGAGTACGGCATCCGCCCCATTGCCGGTGTAAGCTGTCACCACGAAGGCCGCCACCTCTACACCCTCATCGCCAGCAACAACCAAGGCTTCCGCGATATCAACGATTTCCTTAGCGAGCTCAACATCAATGGGCTGGAACTGCCGGAGAGGGCGCCGGAGTTCGAAGCGGTTTTCATTGTATATCCAATGAGTTCGTTTCTTATTCAAGATTCAAGAATTGAAATTCAAGATTTGAAATTCAAAATTCAAAGTCAATCAGGGATGCCATCCCCTCGTGCCTCGGGGCTTGCATCCCTTGAAAGTTCATCACTCCATCCCGATAGCCATCGGGACTCCAATACTGCATCACTGCATCACAGTATCACTGCATCACAACTAAAACCCAACGAATACATCGGAATCTGCCACTACGAACTGAACAAATTCCTCACCTCTCCCCTGCGCAATTATCCTGAAAAGCTGCTGGCATGGCATAACATCACTTTCGCCGATGCTGACGGATTTGAATTACACCGGCATTTACGGGCCATTGATAATAATTGTTTGCTCAGCAAATTGTCTGATTCGCAACTTGCAAATCGAAACGAAGTTTTTCTTTCGGAAGCAGAAGCGCTAAGGCTTTTTAGCCAATACCCGCAGCTGCTGAGCAACGCAAAGAAATTGCTGGAGCAATGCGAACTGAGCTTTGATTTCAAAATTGTCAAAAACAAAAAAACATTTACCGGCAGTAGTTACGACGATCGCATCCTACTTGAGAAACTAGCCAAGGATGGGCTGGCTTACCGTTATGGTTCGCATAATAAAGAAGCCCTGCGCCGCGTAAAACATGAACTTGATATTATTGATAAACTTGGATTTTCGGCTTATTTTCTGATTACCTGGGACATTATCCGCTATTCTATGTCGCGGGGTTTTTACCATGTGGGGCGTGGCAGCGGCGCCAACAGCATTGTGGCGTATTGTCTGCGCATTACAGATGTGGATCCCATCACCCTTAATCTGTATTTTGAGCGTTTCATCAACCCGCTGCGAACCTCGCCACCCGATTTTGACATTGACTATTCCTGGAAAGAGCGCGACGAAGTGCTGGATTATATCTTCAAGCGTTACGGGCATAAGCATACTGCTTTGCTCGGAGCCATGTCCACATTTAAAGGTAAATCAATTTTGAGAGAGCTTGGCAAAGTGTATGGCTTGCCCAAAAACGAAATTGACGATCTGGTTGAGGATCGCAAAAATCCCAACATGGAAGGCGAGCTTATTAATAAAATAATGGCTGTGGGAACACAAATGACCAACTTTCCCAACATCCGCAGCATCCATGCCGGCGGGGTCTTGATTTCAGAAGAACCCATTACGTGTTACACCGCTCTCGATATGCCGCCCAAAAATTTTCCTACCGTGCAATGGGATATGTACGTGGCCGAAGCCATTGGGTTCGAAAAGCTGGATATCCTGAGCCAGCGCGGCCTGGGCCATATTGATGAATGTGCGAAAATTGTGCAGCAGAACCGCGGCATCACCTTGGATGTGCACAAGGTTGATGAATTCATGAAAGACCCGCAGATTAAACACCAACTGCGAACCGGCGAAACCATTGGCTGCTTCTATATTGAAAGTCCGGCTATGCGCGGCCTGCTTAAAAAATTGCGTTGCGATACCTACCCCATTTTGGTGGCAGCAAGTTCCATTATCAGGCCGGGTGTGGCGCGTTCGGGCATGATGAAAGAATATATCCAGCGTTTCCACAAACCCGGCGTTTTCAAATACATACACCCGGTGATGGAAGAACAATTGAAGGAAACCTTCGGTGTAATGGTGTATCAGGAAGACGTGCTGAAAGTTTGCCACCATTTTGCAGGGCTGGATCTTTCCGATGCCGATATTTTGCGCCGCGCCATGAGTGGCAAGTTCCGATCCAAACAGGAATTTGAACGCATCCGCGACCGCTTTTTCGTAAATTGCAAGGATCGTGGTCATTCCGAAGCCATCGCCCAGGAAGTGTGGCGGCAGATTGAATCGTTTGCAGGCTACTCCTTTTCTAAGGCGCATTCAGCGAGCTATGCCGTGGAAAGTTTCCAGAGCCTTTATTTGAAGGCTCATTTCCCACATGAGTTTCATGTGGCCGTCATCAATAATTTCGGCGGGTTTTACGAAACCTGGGTGTATTTTAATGAAGCCAAACGTTGTGGTGCAAAGATTGAGCTGCCTTGTGTGAACCACAGCCATTACAAGACATCGCTTTCGGGTCAGACCATTTACACCGGTTTTATTCACATTCAGAATCTGGAAAGCAAAGTGGCCCAAAGCATTGAAGAGGATCGTGTCAAAAAGGGGGGATTTAAAAACCTTCAGGATTTTGTGAACCGTGTTCCGATGGGAAAAGAGCAGTTGCTTTTACTAATCCGCACCGGCGCTTTCAGGTTCACAGAAAGAAGCAAACAGCAATTATTATGGGAAGCCCACATGGCTGGCGCAAATACGACTCCCAAAATATCCCGCAACACATTATTTGAAAAAGAGGAAAAAACCTTCACCCTGCCCGAACTGGAACACAGCAAAATTGAGGATGCGTATGATGAGATTGAGTTGCTTGGTTTTCCGGTTACGTTGAGTTATTTTGAGATGCTGGAAACAAGGGACGAGGGGCGAGGGACGAATGAGGAAAGACAAGGAGAAAAGGAGATAGGGAGACAGGGAGAAGGAGTTTCGGATTTACGATTTCGGATTTCCACCACGGCGGACAAGTCGGATTCTCTTGGGTCTTGGAATTTGGAATTTGGAATTTGGAATTTTACTGCGAAGCAGACAGGAAAACGCGTGCAAATTGCCGGCTCCTTCGTCTGCATCAAATACGTAAGCACCATTCGCAAAGAGATCATGCATTTCGGAACTTTTTTCGACCGCAGCGGACAGTTTTTTGATACGGTGCATTTTCCGCCGGTTGTTAAGAAGTTTCCTTTCCGCGGCAAAGGCGTTTATCTGCTCAGCGGTAAAGTAGTAGAGGAATTCGGCTTCGCAAGCCTCGAAGTGGAAAAAATGGAAAAACTACCAATGAAGAAAGATCCGAGGTTCGTTTAATTTATTTTCAGTAAGCTGATAAAGCTGTGAAATCTCAGTGTAATTTTGCGCCGTGAAGCAATTTCTCACCACCGGATTCCTGGTAATCATCTTACTCCTATCAATACTGCGAAACGGTTTGAGCAGTACTTCCATTGATTTAGCAGTAACCCCACCGGATAATTACCGCAATGTGGCCATAATTTACGCTCCCGAAAATATTTTCCAGTCTTGTTTGCTTCCGGAAAACGAAATCAACCCGTTTCATTCCATCAAAAAACCTGTAACTGAAAATCGTCTGATTCGCCCAACTTTTTCATCTTTTACTCTCGAAACCTATGGAAAGTTGCATTCAGCAGTTGAATATTTTGGGATTTGCGATCAGATCTTTCTCAAGTTAAATATTTCAGCAATCATCTTCCCATTTGATTATCACTGGTAAATAAGGCAATTTTCCATCCCGGTTTCACACAAACAATTTTCTTTTCATCTGATCACCCATTGCAGCATTGGTTTTAATGCTGTTGCAGTGATTCATATTTATAACATTTAATACACTTAATCATGGATACTACTTCAATTATTATAGGATTATTCTTTGTTGCATTATTTATAGTTCCAATTTGGTTGATCCAGCGATCTCAAAACAAAAGCAAAGGAACTTTATCAAAATCATTTAAACAAGCCGCTTCAACCCAAGGACTTTCAATCTCAACATCCGATTTTTGGGCTAATATGTATGGTATTGGGGTTGATGAGAAAAGCAACAAATTGCTTTACCTTGCTCATAAACCAGCCGGTGAGAAAGTCATGGTTGTTGACCTCAATACGCTGGAAAAGTGCAGCATTGAAAGGAAAACGCATCAATCAGGAAACGGAAAACACCAGGAAACAGTAACAGACCGCCTTGACCTGAAACTGATCCATAACGATGCAATGCATACCACCTACCGGCTGGAGTTTTACGAGGAATCAACAAGCCTACACATGAACGGAGAGCAGATACTCCTTGAAAAATGGCAAAAAATTATTGGGAATAAATTGGCCGTTGCGAAGACTTAACAAGAGATTCTGGCGGCCGTAGGAAAATCAGCTTAGGAGATTTCAGCAAATATTGCCTGGCATTGCTCAAGAAGCGGTGTCAGGCCATCGTTGTTGATTACGTAATCGGCATGTGGAATTTTAAGTTCTTCGGGCCATTGGTTTTTCATACGCGGTTCCAAAAGTTCAGCGCTTGTATGATCTCGCAGAACGACCCGTTGAATGCGTACTTCTTCTGGCGCCGTGACCAGGATAATTTTATCCAATTGTTTATAAAAGCCTGTTTCAATGATTACGGCTGCTTCGTATATACAAACAGGATAATTGCTATGCAAGTGGCAGAACTCACTGAAGTTTTGCCTTACCAAAGGGTGAATCAGTTGGTTGATAAAACTGAGCGCTCCCTTGTTGTTGAATATATGGTTAGCAAGTTTTGTGCGGTCTATTCTGTGGTCGGAACCTAGAATGTCGTTGCCAAAATAGTTAACTAATCCGGATTGTTGAGAGGGTTCATTAAGCAGCTTTTTTGCTTCTTCATCGGCATTAAATACTGCGGTGCCAAGGATGCTGAAAATTTTTGCAACAGTGGTTTTTCCACTTCCGATATTTCCAGTGAGGCCAACTTTCAGCATGAAGAATGTTTACTGCAGGGTTTTTACCATGATGTATTCAACCCGCTCAGGCTCTATGCGGGCGATGCGAACATACGATGGATGCTGCCTGATCTCAACACGGAGTTTGTTGCTTGATTGCAGTTCCCCCGGACTGCAAAAAATAGCAGCCTCAAACAGCGCAGGATCAATACGTTTATAATCCTTCAATGCAACAAGGCAATGTACTTTCACCGTTTCAGGGAAAACGCGCAATGTAAAAAGGCTGTCAGGGCAATTGACGATGATGGGCAGATCGAATGATTTCTCAGTAAATTTCTCGACGTTTATTCTTACTTCTACCTCGTTATCCGAGTAAGTTAACGGCAAATCAGGTTTCTTCTGAAGTGCAAGATTTAATTGCAGATTTTCATTGATTTCATTCAAGGTCTGCAGACTTGTTTCCACAAAGAATAATGTATCAATAATTTCATGTGGCCCGTAAACCCAGATGCTGTCGGGAACAACCTGTATTGAGTCATAAAGCATGTGTTGGGCGCTCAACTGATATTGAACCCTTGGCAAAACTGGCACACGCCGGCTATGCTCTGCCTTAAACTCAAACCTGAGGGTATCGGGTGTGATAAAGATGAGTTCATTGTGCGAACCCACCTGTGAGGCTAGTTTTCCTGTTAGTCCTGACGTCAGGAGTAAACCGTAGAAATTGATCCCATCAGGGTATAATCTCATTCCTGAGAGATCAATGCTTACAACCGGTTTCTTCTTGAATAAATGGTAGTTGATAAGATTAAACCCACTTGCATCGAGGCCAACGGTTATAGCTGTATCACTTGCATACACCAGTGTTTTACCGGCTGGCAGATTTTCGTATTCAACGTTATAAGTTATCGCGGAAGTGAAATCCTTCGATAGTTTGGCAATCACCCAAACGGTAGCAGAAAAAACTACAAAAACAAAAAAGATTGAAAACTGGTTCCTAAACCTTGTTTTCGCAGGGTTCGGATTAGTTCCGGCATTGTTTGCTAAACCAGTTTTCAACTTCAGTAAGGTTTTGTTTGAAACTATTTTTGTTCTGCGATTTGTGCAGTGCCATCCATAGCTATGGCCGATTTTTCAACCCTGAGCTTCAAGTTATCAGCTACTTCAATAGTAAAAGTTGTTTCCTGTACTTCAACAATTTTTCCGTGCAATCCACCAATGGTAATAATTTTGTCACCTTTCTTGAGGTTCTCACGAAATTTCTTCTGATCCTTTGACCTTTTCATTTGTGGCCTGATAAAAAACAAGTAGAAGATAACAATGATGAGCAAGAGAAAGATCATAGACCCAAAACCTCCGCCTCCTTCTGAACTTTGAGGTGTCATGAGAAGGATGCTGTTTAAAGTTGTAATGTTCATAAAATTGAAATTAAAGTGTTAATTTAAAGCGTTCTAAAATGGTTAGTTTATGTTAGGTATTCCTGTTAAAATATTTGTGATCAGAAATTTGATGTTTCAGGTGTGATTATATTAGCCTGAACCGATAGTTGCTTTGTGTTGGGTTGTGTATTTGCCATCAAGGTTACTGTTTTAACCTGCGAACCTCTGCGGCCGCGGCTATCGAAACTTACGGTAATAACACCTTCCTCACCCGGTCTCATGGGTTTATCGGGGAAAGATGCAACTGTACAACCGCAGGAAGAACTCACACTTGAGATCAGCAACATGGCATCGCCTGAATTCTTAAATTTGAAACCAAATGATACCTGTTCTCCCTGTATGATCCTACCGAAATCATGAAATTCCTTGGCAAATTCAAAAGCAGGCATATCTACGTTTTCTTTGTTCCCTTCCGCACTGCGTGGGTTTTGGATCAGATCAGTCGGCAAGCGGCCTTCGCCGGAAGAATTGCCGCCACAGGAAGACAATACAATTAAAGCCACAACAAGTGCAAGAGAAAAGAATTTAGGTATGGTATTAATGAAGTTCATATTTTTTATAATTGTGCAAATTTACAATTTTTATGGCCACCAGGTTTTTCAGGCTGGCTGGTTCCGGGGTCATAAAAAGCTTAATTATCAATTAACCCTCTTCCGGTTTTCTTGATTTTATTTTCCTGTTTGAACTCAACAATCAGCTTATCAAGCAAACCGTTGATAAACACCTTGCTCTTGGGTGTGCTGTATTGCTTTGATATCTCAATGTATTCATTCAGCGTAACTTTCACAGGAATAGATGGAAACTGAACCAGTTCGGCAATGGCCATCTTCATCAGAATAATGTCAAGCATGGCAATCCTTTCCAATTCCCAGTTTTTTGCCCTTGCCGAAATTATCTCTGCATATTCCGAACTGTAGAAAATCGTTATTCGGAGCAAGTTCCTCGCAAATTCCTTGTCTTCGGTTTCAGCCTCATCATCTTCATACAATCCTGGAAGCGGCGCTGTAGCATCCTGCTTTATGTTAAGCGATTTCAAAGTTTTCATCACCATAAGCATGGCGGTATCAAAATCATCGACCCAATGGATATTGCGTTCTTCAAAAAATCCCTGGAGCAATTCTGATGGAAAAAATTGAGCACGGATGAGCTTTATAAGAATACTGCGATCGTCTTCGTAACTGCTCTTCTCTGCAGTCATGTATTTTTTGTATTCCTCACCTGCCCGGATATCATTATACATTACACGAAACAATTCCTTCTCGTCCACCCAGTTTACTTTAAAGCGCTCGATTTGCTTATGAAAATCCCTGCTTTCCTCAAGCTGTGCAATCAGCTTATTATCAATAAACCTTGTACTGGGGTGGAGATCCTCTTCGGTGGGTAGAAACTTCTGTTTGGCTTCGTCAGCACGCTGCCTGAAATAACTGAACAAATCAACAAGAAAGGCAAGCTGCCAGATGTAGAGTTCGTATATCCTGTCGATGTTTCTGATAAGTTGCTTTTCAGCAGCAGGCAAATCGTTATCCTCTGTTTGAAAAAAGGCATACAATGCCTGCATTACCTTAACCCTGATCAGCCTTCTGCTTAACATGCAATGAAATAAAATTAATAACTAACGCACTTAGGGTGCTATTTTCAGGCCGCAAAAGTAGGGAATAAATCATAAACCGTGATCTCTTTGAATCAATAAACATCATAAATATTTATTTCAGAGCCGGTTGGCTTTGGTTTTTAAAAAATATGCCACAAACTGTGGCTAAAATAATATTTTTACCTTTGCGTTACTCATAAGTCGTTTGTGTAATTAAATTACCGCATAATGGAAGAGATGGATAACAATGAGAAAAACGAGAGAAGAGAAGAAATTTTTTCACAAACTGTACGCGCTGGAAAAAGAACCTACTTCTTCGATGTTAAAGAAACCCGTTCAGAAGAAAAGTATTTAACAATCACCGAAAGCAAAAGGCGTTTTAACAATGACCAGGGTAAGTTCTTCTACGAAAAACACAAGATATTTCTCTATAAGGAAGACTTTCAGAAATTCATTGACGGTCTTAACGTAGCGCTTGAATTTATTGAAACTGGCGTCATGCCCGAAGTTGTTGATGCTCCGGAACCGGAATCACCGAAATTAAAATCCGGGATTGAATTCGAAGACCTGGGAGCTGATGACGACAATTAATCCGCTACAAACTCACAACTATTTGCCCTGCAATTCCTTGAGCTAATCTCAATGTGAAAACTTATTAACAAATGCAAAGCCTGTCTTTGGGGCTTTCATTATTATTGTAATTTTGTAAGTCGAACTTCTTCAATACGCATTGACAATCAGCAACTTATTATTTACTACCTGAAAAAGCAGCTCTAACACAAATGGGGAAAGTAATTACCATAGCCAACCAAAAAGGAGGCGTAGGAAAAACCACCACAGCCATTAACCTGGGTGCAGGTTTTGCTGTGCTTGAATACAAAACACTGCTCATTGATGCCGATCCCCAGGCCAATGCCACATCAGGCATTGGGTTCGACCCGAAAAATATTAAAACCAGCATATACGAATGCATCATTGATGAAGTTGAGCCAAAAAACATCATCCTCAATACCGATACGCCCTTCCTTGATCTTATCCCGGCGCATATTGACCTGGTGGGTGCAGAAATAGAAATGATCAACCTGCCCAACCGCGAAAAGATGATGCGCAAGGTTACCGATCAGCTTCGCAGAGAATATGATTTCATTATTATTGATTGCGGGCCATCACTTGGCCTCATAACTGTAAACGCCCTTACAGCAGCAGATTCGGTGATCATCCCGGTACAATGTGAGTACTTCGCGCTCGAAGGTTTAGGCAAACTGTTAAACACAATTAAGATAGTTCAGGCTCGTTTGAACCCGGCACTTGATATTGAAGGTATATTGCTTACGATGTACGATTCGCGTCTTCGCCTTGCAAACCAGGTTGTTGAAGAAGTTAAAACACATTTTCAGCAAATGGTGTTCAATACGGTTATCAACCGCAATATCCGCCTGAGCGAAGCGCCCAGTTTTGGTGAATCAATCATGATGCATGATGTAAACAGCACCGGTGCCATCAATTATCTGAACCTTGCAAGAGAGATTCTTCAGAAAAACGATATGACCTCAATCAAAAACGCTGACAAACAAATTCCAATTCAAGATGAACACTAAAAAACGTGCACTTGGGCGTGGTTTGAACGCCATCCTTGAAAGTCCGGACACCGATATCACTTCAAGAGATATTTCAGGCGAATTTGTTGCAGGAGCTATTGCTGAAATTAAAATCGAAAACATTGATGCCAACCCCTTCCAGCCACGCGATAAATTTGAAGAAGACGCATTGCGTGAACTGGCCGACAGCATAGCAGAACAAGGAATTATCCAGCCAGTTTCAGTCCGGAAACTTGGTTACGACCGCTACCAGCTTATATCAGGAGAACGCAGGCTACGGGCATCAATCATGGCTGGCCTCGAAAGAATCCCGGCCTATATTCGGGTTGCCAATGATCAGCAAATGCTTGAAATGGCGCTTGTTGAAAACATTCAGCGTCAGGATCTGAACCCATTGGCTATCGCTATTAGTTTTCAGCGTTTGATTGATGAGTGCCATATCACCCAGGAGCAACTCAGCGATAAATTGAGTAAAAGCAGAAGCACCATCACCAATTATATCCGCTTGCTCAAACTTCCTGCTGAAATTCAGGTGGCTTTGCGTGACAATAAGATCAGCATGGGGCATGCAAGAGCTATTATTAATGTGAGCGACCCGGGAAAACAACTGGCCATCCTGGAGAAAATCCTGGCTCTCGAGCTATCGGTTCGCCAGGTAGAAGAAATGGTTCGCAACCTGGACAAACCAGCAATATTGAAGCCTGTCCGACCAACCAGGGCATTACCAGATAAGTTAATAAATCTTAAAAACTCGCTTTTCAGCCGTTTCGGTACGCCGGTGGAGGTCAATATTGATAATAAAGGCAAAGGCAGCATCGTTATTGAGTTCCGGAATGAGGCAGAGATTGATCGCATTGCCATGATCCTGGAAAAATAATTACTTCAAATTGTTTATGAACTGTTTTTCATCCGCACGGATGCAAAAATCAAACAAGGCAACTTTTGTTGCGAACCAATACCTGAGCAAGGATAACTTGTGGCATTTCATGAGGTTCAAACGTTCATTTTCAAGACTAACATTTTCAATATTAATTTGCTGTGTGCTTTTTCCCGTTTTTGTCTCCGCTCAGTTAAACGACACAATTGCCGAACCTCAAAAAGTACATTCCCCGCGCAAAGCAAGCATTTATTCTGCGGTTCTTCCAGGCCTTGGGCAGGCGTACAACCGGAAGTACTGGAAAATACCTATTTTATATGGTGGTTTTGGAGCACTCTATTATATCACCAGCGAAAATACCAAGGAATACCGAAAATTTCTGGAGGCATATCGTTATGTTGCAAACAAGGATACGGTTCCAATAAATAATGACTACGTCGGACGTTACAATGAGCAACAGTTGCTTAGTGGCAAAAACCTTTACAGGCGCAACCTTGAAATAGGTTATATCCTGGCTGGGGTGTTGTATCTGATCAATATACTTGATGCCTCAGTGGATGCTCATTTATTTGATTACGATATTGGTGAGAACCTCAGTTTGAAGGTGGAACCTGCATTGCTTCATGACCCGCTGGCGGCCAGGAAGGTTTCGGGTTTGGCGTTGACTTTGAAATTCTGAGGCTAAGGCTGAGGTGAAAGACAAGGCAAAGACTGAGGCTAAGGCGAAGGAAAGACAAGAGCATATGTTGAGACAAAGGCGGAGCTAAAGCAAAGAAAAAGGAATCAGGACAAGGCGGAGTTTAGGGCTCTAAATCAACAAAAAATAAAATGAAAATAGCAATCATTGGATACGGAAGGATGGGCAGGGAAATTGAATCTGCAGCCCTTGAAAAAGGACATGAGATTGTCGCTTTTATTGATGACGTATCAGATTGGGAGAAACAAGCAGAATTGCTTCAGACCGCAGATGTTGCCATTGAGTTCAGTATTCCATCAAGCGCTCCCGATAATATACTCCGGTGCTTTGAAAAAAAACTACCCGTTGTGAGCGGCACAACTGCCTGGCTTGACCGGATAGACGAAATAAAAAATATTTGTATTCAAAAGAACCAGGCGTTTTTTTATGCACCCAATTATAGCATTGGTGTTAATATTTTTTTCGAGCTTAACCACCGGCTGGCTCAACTCATGAAAGATTTCCCGGAATATGAAATCTCGATAACAGAAGCACATCATGCTCAAAAGGCCGATGCCCCAAGCGGAACCGCCATAAGGCTTGCCGATGATATTATTAAAGAAATTGAACATAAGAAAGGCTGGACCGGACAGGAACCGGACAAATCAGAAATTCCAATTACATCCATCCGCGAAGGGAATATCACCGGCTCACATTCGGTTACCTATGAGTTCGAGTTTGATAAAATTGAAATCCACCATGATGCCAAAAACCGCAAAGGATTCGCTGTGGGAGCCGTAATGGCTGCGGAATGGATCATCGGCAAAAAGGGATGCTTTGGCATGAGTGATCTTTTAAACCCTGACCGTAAACAATAACTTTATATTTTCGCAGAACATTAAATAAAAAAACCATGAGCGTATTAACTCTACTCTTGATTCTTTTTGCCTTCTTCCCTGTGTTACTTTGGGCAACCTACGAAAAAGCCGGCTACAAAGGATATTATTCTGTAATTCCATTCGTGAATTATTATTTCTGGTTAAAAATAATTGATAAACCAGTTTGGTGGTATATTTTCATTTTGCTTCCGTTTATCAACGTTTTCATGGTGATGCTTATGATTGTTGAAATCTTGAAATGTTATGGTTTGCGTGGCCTGCACCATCAGGCAGCCGGAGTGATATTGCCCATAGTAGTGCTGCCCTGGCTTGGATCGAAAGATAAAATTTACACACATCCATCAAAGCTTCCTGAAATTAAGAAAACTGTTGTAAGGGAATGGGTTGATGCCATCCTTTTTGCAGTAATTGCGGCCACCATCATACGCATGTTTTGGTTCGAAGCCTACACGATACCTACATCATCCATGGAGAAATCATTGCTGGTTGGCGATTTTCTATTTGTTTCTAAAATAAGTTATGGCCCCAAAATACCAAATACCCCTATTGCTTTCCCGTTTGTGCATCATACCATGCCCCTTTCTCAAAACCGTAAATCTTACGTGGAGTGGATTAAACTGCCTTTTTACCGTTTTCCCGGTCTGACTGAAGTAATGCGAGGCGATGCTGTAGTTTTTAATTATCCCGACGGTGATACAGTGGCGCTTAAAATTCAGAACCAGAGCTATTATGCGTTGATCAGAGATTATGGAAGGCAACGCGTGCATACCGATGAATTCAATTTTGGTGAGATAGTTGCAAGACCGGTTGACAAGCGTGAAAATTATATAAAACGCTGCATAGCGCTACCGGGCGATACGTTGCAGATTATTGACCAGGTTGTGCATATCAATGGTGCTGCACAAGACAACCCTGCCAATTCTCAATCGAAATACTATGTTAAGACCAATGGTGCAAGATTAAGTACCCGTTTGCTCGATCGCCTTGACATTACCGAAGATGTGATGATGTCAGGGCCGGGAGATTACTATCTTACACTGAGCCAGCACGCTGCTGACGAATTGGCCAATAACCCTGAAGTACTTGAGGTGAAGAAAATTGTACATCCTGCAGGACAACGCCAGGAATTCATATTTCCGTTCGATGCCCGCTACAACTGGAACATGGATAATTTTGGGCCGCTTTACATGCCAAAAGCAGGCGATAGCGTGAACATCACGGTTGAAAACATCAGTATCTACAAGCGAATCATAACCGCTTACGAACTCAACGACCTCGAGGTTCGCAACAACCGCATCTTTATCAATGGTGAAGAAACAGAGTATTACAAATTCAAGCTTGACTATTACTGGCTCATGGGCGATAACCGCCATAATTCAGCCGATTCAAGGTTCTGGGGCTTCGTGCCGAACGACCACATTGTTGGCAAGGCAGTTTTTGTTTGGCTTTCGCTCGATCCGAATAAATCCTGGTTCGGGGGTAAGATCAGGTGGAACAAGGTTTTTAGAAGCGTTAAGTAGGGGTTGTGATGCTGTGATGCGGTGTGGAATTGGTAAATTGGTTAATTAGTTGATTAGTGGAGTGATGGAGTAATGGAGTAATGGGGGCGTTGATTGGTTAATTTGTCAAATAGTTAATTGATTAATTGGGAAATTGGTTGGAGTTATGGAGTGACGGAGTATTGGGATTTCCGATTTCCGGTTCCGATTTCCACCAGGTCGGACAACTTGCATTTTCTGTCTGACTGATCGTTTGCCAATATAATTTCGGATTATGCTTTCCCTTTTGCCAACTGCCGACTGCCACCTGCCAACTTTGAACTTTGAACCTTGAACTTTGAACTTCCCTGGGGCTTGGGGCTTGGGATTTGGAATTTGGAACTTAAACTACGCACAAAATGTCTCCCGAAAGACTCTTTTATATCATCATTGCCATTCTCGTTTTCGATTTTATATTTGGTTTGTGGCTCGATTATTTGAATTACAGGCATCGGAAAACGAGCATTCCCGAAGAGTTGCAGGGCATTTATGATCAGCAGCAATACCAGAAACAGCAGGAATACAAAAAAGTGAATACCCGATTTGGTTTTATTTCCGGTAGTTTCAGTTTTGTGGTGTTGATGGTTTTTTTGCTGGCTGGAGGATTTCCGTGGCTCGATGCAATCATACGAAATATAACCGAAAACCCAATCCTCATGGCGCTGCTATTCTTTGGAATTCTGATGTTTGCTTCAGATCTAATTGGAACGCCATTTTCAGTTTACCAGACTTTTGTAATTGAAGAACGCTTTGGGTTCAACAAAACAAGTCCGGGAACTTTTATATTGGATAAACTAAAAGGATGGTTGTTGGGTATTCTTATTAGCGGCGGTTTGCTGGCACTCATTATCTATATTTACCTTAAAGTTCCGGAATTGTTCTGGGTTTATGCCTGGATTGTGATTACGGCTTTCACAGTTTTTATGACCTTATTCTATTCAAACCTGATTGTACCCTTGTTTAACAAACAGGCGCCGTTGGAAGAAGGCGAACTTCGCGAGAAAATCACAGGCTTCATAAATAAAGCCGGTTTCAAACTCAAAAATATCTTTGTGATTGACGGCTCAAAACGCTCTACCAAAGCCAATGCTTACTTCACGGGTTTTGGGCCAAAAAAGCGGATTGTTCTTTACGATACGCTGATCAACGACCTTGGCAATGATGAAATTGTAGCCGTGCTTGCGCATGAGACAGGGCATTACAAGAAAAAACACGTGCTTACCAACCTTGTAGTTTCGATCATCCAAACAGGGGCTACGCTTTATCTTCTCTCGCTTTTTATCAATAGTCCTTTACTCAGCGCTGCGCTTGGTGTTGAGCAACACTCCTTTCATATCGGGCTGGTGGCTTTTGGTATTTTGTACAGTCCGGTTTCCTTTGTGCTGGGTATTTTTATGAACCTGTATTCCCGTAAGGCAGAATACCAGGCCGACAGGTTCGCAGCGAAATATGGATATGGAAAAGAATTAATCGAAGGACTTAAAAAATTGACCCGTAAAAATCTCAGCAACCTCACCCCTCACCCACTCTATGTTTTCTTTCACTTCTCGCACCCGACTCTACTACAACGGATGCGGGCGCTTTTAAAGTCTTAGAACAATGATGTAGTTGAGCAGTGAATGGTTAATTGGTTAAATAGTCGATTGGTTAGATAGTAGTGTAATGGAGTGATGGGAGTGATGGAGTAATGCAGGCCCGAACGATGTTCATTAGGTGGGGACAATAGAACAATTGAATTATGAACCCCAAACCCTGAATCTTAAATATTAAATTTTGAATAAAAAAGCACAGCGCGAAGAGCGTAGAGCACCGAGTAAAGAACTCAAACGAAACTAAACCTATAAACTCCTAAACCTTATAAACCTCGAACCAACAATAGAACATTAGAACATTTGAACAGAAGAACCATCGAACCTTTGAATCCTGCTTTTCCTTCGCCTCAGCCTTCGCCTTTCCCCTAATCAATCTTCTGCAAATACTTATAAAAATCGCTGTTGGTTGTGATGATCAACGTTGTTTTATCATCCAGTGATTTTTCAAAGCTTTCCATGGTTCGCAGGAAATCGTACAAGTCACGTGTCTGGCGGTTGCGGTTATAGGCTGCAGCATAAATATTGGTTGCCTCAGCATCAGCACGTCCCTGTATCTGTTCTGCTTCACGAACGGCTTCCGACTGAATCTGGGCAAGGTCGCGTTCCTTGTTGCCAAGCAATTTACGGGCTTCGCCTTGCCCTTCGCTGCGAAACTGATCGGCAATACGGTTCCTTTCACTGATCATGCGATCATAAACACGATCGCGGACTTCTTCTACATAATTCATACGTTTGAAACGGAAATCAAGAATACGGATGCCCAAATCGGTAGTGCGTTCGTTTGCTTTTTGAAGGATCAAAGCCTCAATTTTATCGCGGCCAACGTTAATATCTTCCAGGTTTTCCAATGCTTCCATAAAGTCTTCAACAACTTCTGGTTCACGGTTGGTGGATCGTACAATTTCCAGTAAATCATGACTGGCCACTGCTATGCGGGTTTCACCATCGAGTATGTCATCCAGCCGCGATTGTGCCGAGCGCTCATCGCGCAAGCGGATAAAAAACTGCAAGGGGTCGGTGATTTCCCAGCGGGCATAGGTGTCAACATGGATAAAACGCTTGTCTTTGGTTGGAACCTGGTTTGGGTCGCCATCCCATTCGAGGTAGCGCTTATCAAAAAACTGTACTTTCTGAATAAAGGGAACTTTGAACTGCATTCCAGGTTTTGTCCTGGGTTCTCCAACAGGTTTACCAAACTGGGTCACAACGGCCTGCTGGGTTTCATCAAGGATGTAAAACCCGCTTCCAATCACTATTATAGCAATAACAACTATTGCGATGATGAGGATGTATATCTTTTTCATTCGGCAGTTTTTTTAGTGGTTCCTAGATTTAAAAGCGGAAGTATGTTGTTGCCCCTTTCGTCAAGAATAATTTTGTTCTCGAGTTTGGGCAACACACGCTCCATGGTTTCGAGGTAAATACGCTTTTTTGTTACTTCAGGAGCTTTGATGTAGGCTTCATAAATTGATGTGAAACGGTCAGCCTCGCCGGTTGCACGGTTCACACGGTTCAGAGCGTATGCTTCTGCAAGTTGAATGGTTTCTTCGGCTTCGCCACGGGCGCGTGGAATTACCTGGTTATATTCCGACTCGGCACGATTGATCAGTGTTTCGCGTTCCTGTTGTGCCTGGTTCACAGCGTTAAAACTTGGCTTGACCGATTCCGGCGGGTTCACATCCTGAAGCACCACCTGGTCAATACGAATCCCATTTTCATATTCAGTGCACATGGCCTGAAGCAATACTTCCACATTGGATGCAACTTCCTGACGGCCAACAGTAAGCACCTCGTTCACAGTGCGATCGCCAACAGTTTTTCTCACGGCAGCTTCAGCCATATCGCGTAAGGTTTTCTCCGCATTACGAACCCTGAAAAGGTACTGATAGGAATCACTGATCCGGTACTGAACCACCCATTCTACATCAGCAAGGTTAAGATCGCCGGTCAGCATCAGCGATTCATCCGAAAAATTTTCTTTTGAGTAAGTTGTGCGGGTTCCAGGTGTATCCGTTCTAAAGCCAAACTCTTGTTTGAGCTGGCGCTGCACGGGTATCTTGTACATTTTTTCGACCCCAAATGGTGCGATAAAATTCAAGCCGGGCTGCACCGTCCGGTTATATTTCCCGAAGATGAGCACCACACCTTCTTCTTCCGGCCCAACGGTTCGGGCTGAAGTGAGGCCTGCTACAACTACGATCAGGATAAGGATCACGTTTCGCAGGTGTTTCCTGATCCAGCGCTGGACTTTTGCCGGATCGAAATCAGGTTGATAATTGTTCATGGTTAATTGTATTGAAGTTATAATTCATAGAAAGCCGTTATTCAGTGTTTTAAGGCAAGTAAATGACCCGGATATCTGTTGCAGGCTCAGATAATGAGTGGGTAAAGATAGGAAAAACATTGGTGCGCCAGGAAAAATACCGCTAAGGCACGAAGAGTCAACGATCACTAAAAGAAAATGATAAACTACACTTAGTGAGCCTAAGTGTTATTAGTGCAACAGTGGTGAAAAATGACTTTTCGGATTGAGATCAAGAATTGAATTTATTCAGCCTCAAGCAAGGGTTTGAGGCGGGCAGAAATTTTCTCATAGCTTGTAAACCCGCGGCTGAGCTGAACGAGATTGCCATTGGAATCTTCATAGAATGTTGTTGGGAAACCATTGACTCCAAGCGTGCGCGATCGCTGGAAATCAGCTTCGGCAAGAGCTATAGACTTTGGATCACTCATTTTTTCGAGAAATTCTCCACGGTTTATCCCAAAATCCATAGCTAGATCAGCGTATGTGGCTAAAAGCGCAGGTTCTGCACCATGAAAATAAATGGCTTTTTGTATTGCCGAAGCAAACTTTACTGCATTTTGAGGCTGCAAGGTTTTAAAAACTGATAAAGCAATGGCAGGTTCCACAGAAGAGAAAACCACATCATCACGATACAGCGTTGTATCAATGAAAACTTTCCCAAATTTCACTCCCGAAGCATTTTCCACGTCAATGTAGGCCTTGCTTATATAATCTGCCATATCCGATACCGGTCCAATGCGTTCACCGGTGACCATACCTCCGGAAACTACTTCAAATTCAAGTTGATTGCCAAAGTTATCATAAAGCTGATCTATCACCGGCGAAAAGCCATAACACCATCCACAGAGGGCGTCGTAAACGTAGATTATTTTTCCGGCTGCAGGATTGGTGTTCATGGCAGTATGTTTTGAGTAAAATGAAAATGCTGATGTGTTAACGAAAGAAGTCCCGATGAAAATCAATGTTATCAGTGACTGTAGTCGGTTTGGTTTTTTCATTCCTAAACGTTGTTTTTCATAGAATTTAACAACAAAAGGTGAAGGAATGTTTCAGTCGAAATCGCAAGAACAGGTTCGGTAATCATATTATAATCCTGAAGTTGAAAATTAAGAGCTCGTGTTGAAGCATTGAAACAAATAAAAGGATAAATTTTCTTTGATAAAAATTAAATTCTACTTTTAACGATTCTTTTCAGTCCTATTACCCACTCTGCATATATTTAAGTAAAGTGTTAAATCGTATCACTATGAAGACAAAAAGTCTATTCCCAATTTCTTTGTCAAAAAGATTACTCGTAATGTTTGCATGCGTTATGTTTATCTTTTCTTCCTCAGCGCAAACCGCTTTGCCTTCGCCCAAAGAACATTTTGGGTTCGAGCCCGGGGAAGACAAAATGCTTTTCAACTACGAAGACCTGACCAATTATATGATGCGGCTGTTCAGGCTTTCGGGCAACATGCATGTGGAGCAGATTGGCGAATCATGGTTGGGAAAACCGATGTATGCTGTGTTTATCTCGTCAGTTGAAAATATTCAGCGGCTGGAAGAACTAAAAGTCATTAACCGCGAATTGGCGATGAACGGCGATCTTACGGCAAGCGAGCGCGAAACGATGATCAACGATGGAAAAGTTTTTGTGTATCTCACACTCTCCATGCACTCCAATGAGGTGGGGCCTTCACAGGCAGCGCCGGTAATTGCTTACGAATTGCTTACTTCCAATGCGCCGGATATCAGGTTCATGCTTGAAAACACGGTTTGTGTAATGGTTCCTTGCCACAATCCTGATGGAATGAACATGATTGTGGAACACTACAATGAAACAAAAAATACAGCTTACGAGGGCAGTTCCCTTCCCGGTGTTTACCATAAATACGTGGGTCATAATATTAACCGCGATTTTATCACACTGACGCAGAAGGAGAACAAAGCCGTTGCTGCTTTCTACAACACCGAATGGTTCCCACAGGTAATGGTCGAAAAGCACCAGATGGGTTCAAACGGGCCCAGGTATTTTGTTTCTCCGCCCAGCGATCCTATTGCTGAAAACATTGATGCAGCCATTTGGAACTGGATGCGTGTTTTCGGATCGCGCGCCCTTACTGACATGACAAATGAAGGTTTGCAGGGCATTTCCGTAAATTACCTTTTCGATGATTACTGGCCTGGCGCTACCACTACGAGCATCTGGAAAGGTGTCATCGGCATGCTTTCGGAAGCTGCCGGAGTAAATACCGCTTCGCCTATTTATGTTGAACCAAACGAGTTCAGAACCATTGGCAAAGGCCTTGGCGAATATGCGAAGAGCATTAACATGCCCGAACCCTGGCCTGGTGGCTGGTGGAGGCTGAGTGACATTATTGCGTATGAACGTGCGAACACTTTCAGCTATCTGCATACCGCTGCGATACATAAGAAAGAGATTTTGACCTTCAGGAACGACTACACGCGGCGGGAAATTGAAAGAGGCAAGCAGGAAGCGCCACACTATTACATTTTGCCTTTGCAACAGCACGACCAAAGTGAATTGGTGGCATTGGTAAACCTGATGGACGAGCATGGCATAAAAACCTATCATCTACTTGAGGATATTGCAGTTGAGAAACGAATGTATCAAAAAGGCGATATAGTGATTCCGCTGGCACAACCTTACAGGGCTTTTATTAAGGAAGTGATGGAAAACCAGAAATTCCCTGCCAGGCATTATACACCCGATGGCGAAATGATCCGACCCTATGATGTGACTTCATGGTCGCTGCCACTGCATAAAGGGCTGGAAGCCGTTGAAGTTAACAGCATAATTCGGGGATTTGAAAAGCAAATGTTGGAAAACAAAATTCCTTTTCAGCTTATGGATTTGGTTCCACAACGCTACAGCCACATTTTGTTTACTGCTAACAGCAACGAAAGTTACAAGGCCGCTTTCATGGCTGATGAGCTAGGCCTGGAGGTTTTGCGATCCAAAAGCCCATTTGTTTATAGCGAAGTTATTTATCCAGCCGGGAGTTTTATAATCAAACGGGGAAAAAGCTCGGAGGATTTTATCAGCAAGCTTGATGTGAGCCCGGTTCTTGTCCAGGACGATAAAATTCCCGAGACCACTACACTCGAAGTTCCGCGCATCGCCCTTGTTGAAAGCTGGTTTCATGCAATGGATGCAGGCTGGCTACGATATCTTTTTGATACCTATCATCTTGCATACACTGTTGTACGACCCGGCGAATTGCAGGATTTAAATCTTAAGGATCAGTTTGATGTACTTATTCTGACTGATGAGGCCAAATCTGTTCTGCTTGAAGGAAAATATGGTTCGGAAGGAACATATTCTCCAGCCCGCTATGAACCGGCGTTTTCAAAAGGCATGGGCAAAAAGGGAGTTGAAAATATTCTCAATTTCGTAAAACAGGGAGGTACAGTGCTTTCATGGGGTCGTTCGGTTGATTTGTTCACCGGCATGCTTAGCATTGGAGAAGGAAATGAAAAAGAAGAGTTTCAGTTACCCTTCCGAAACATAGGAAGCGACCTTGCTAAAAAAGAATTGGAAATTCCTGGAGCGGCGCTCAGGATGAAACTGAATGAAGGCCACGCCCTCACTTATGGGATGCCTAACGAAGTTGCAGTTTTCCATCGTGGAAACCCGGTTTTCACAACCTCTATTCCCTATTTTGACATGGATCGCAGGGTGATAGCCTCTTTTCCTGACGATAATATCCTGATGAGCGGATATGCGGGCAAAGAGGAACTGCTTGCAAAACAGGCTGCAATGGTCTGGATTAAAAA
>JACZJK010000051.1 GCA_014860575.1 Bacteroidales bacterium | reverse complement strand
GTTACCGCCAAGTGTAAAAAGAGAAACGATTGACATAATATTTAACAGTGTACCAGTTAGAAAGCAATTAAAATATTAATTAGCTATGACTTCAAACACAATAAATCGGACAATTGAATCATCAAATGCAATTACTTTTATAATACTTGTGAGTAGGCTTTCTTTATTTATAGTTTTTCAAGCACTGATTGCCTTACTTATCAATTCATGGGAAACTTCTGAAAAATACTGGTTGCTAACTGCAACTCTTACAAATATTGTTAGTATAGCACTATTGTTCATACTATTCAAGCGTGACGGAAATAATTATTTCAATATATTCTCATTTAATAGGGCGAGTATTAAAAAAGACATTATCATCTTCGTAGGATTAGCCCTTGTATCGGTACCTATTGTTTTTGTTCCCGGCTATTTCCTGAGCATAGCGATATGGGGCAATCCAAATGTTCCGACAGATATGATGTTTAGCTCAATTGAAAAATGGTTGGTTTACGTTTTATTAATAGCTTTTCCCGTGACTATAGCTTTTGCAGAATTAGCTACTTATTTTGTATACGTCATGTCAAAACTCAAAAAACAACTGAAAGTAAAATGGTTAGCAGTATTACTTCCTGTTATATTTCTCTCTATTCAGCATTGCACTTTACCATTTATCCCTGATTTGAATTTTATCATGTATCGTGGTCTGGTATTTTTACCTTTCGCTATCTTAATCGGAGTGTCAATTTATTATCGACCTTCGCTTTTCATTTACTTTGCAATTTTACATGGCGTTATGGACTTTGGAACTGCCTTGATGTTCCTATTTGAGATAAAATAAATTAACCAAATAAACAGATATGATAGTAAAAAAAAATAGCAATACCACAGAAAAATAATACTGGCAATGGTTTACAAGGACTGATGAAAGAACACCAGGCGGTAACAAAGGCTAAAATCAAGCGGGCGGAAAGTGCTAATTTGAAAGGTATTGTAACTTATAAACTTTATCGCAGGTTGAAAGTGAAGTGCTCCGAAATGCCCGCCAGCTTTTAGCCTCAAACGTTATGCGCAATTAAAAACGACCAGACTTAGAACGAAAATTAATGACTGAAATAAAAAAATATAGAATAACGACAAGTTCACGAATTCATTTCTTACTAACGATTTTTATCTTACCAATAGTTTGTCTTATTCCAACAATGTTTTTAGTTGGTAAACTTGAGGACACAAATAAAGACTTATTTGGAATTATGACTTTTATTGTAGTTGGACTTTACTTTTTAGGCGGTTGGTTTTTATCAAAAAGAACATCAAAAGCAAAACTGATTGTACAAATTGTTGAGAATGGCTTAGATATCAAATGGGAAAGAAACTACATCCTTTACAAATATTCAGACAGATTTATTAATTGGCAAGACATAAACTGGTACAAATTTACTCCTGACCAACATTTTGACATTTTTAAAATAAAAGTAAAAAGACAACGGAATTTTAAATTTGAGCACGCTTCAAATGATAAAGATGACTTTAGAAGTTTTAATGCTGCATTCAGAAGAAACATCAGAGAACGAAATGAAAATGTGTCAGACAACTTAATGATTTTAGAAGCTCCAAATATGTATGACGGTCTGACTGGGAAAATTCTAATGGGATTTGGATATTTTACTATTGCAGCGGGAATTATTTTGATTCCTTGGGCTATAATTTCAGGACAAAAGATTAATCCCGTTACTATTTTCGGACTTTTAGGAGCTATGGGAAGCGGAGCTTTTACGATTGGACACGTGAAAAATAAACAAAAGAAAAATAAGAATAAAAGCGCATAACATTTTGTATAAGTAATGGCAGGGAAAGTGTTAAATATCAAGGTTTGTAGCCCGCTCAAACTGTGTAGCGGTTTGACAGGAAAACACCACGCAATCTGCCACTACTCATACAATTTACCGTTATGCCTCATTAAACAAAACAGAAAATGATAAAGAAAGTAAGTAGAAGAATTTTAAAATTAATATTAGGCATAGTCTTATTGACAGCAATAGCCTATGGAACATTTCACCTTTGGGAATATGCAACAGGTGGTAAATACGTTAAATATCTCAAAGAAAACTGCGAAACAGTAAACCCTGATCAGTCTTTCACCTATGACATTATCAAGACGGATATAGATAAAAGTATATTGATTTTGGTGGGCGAAATACACGGAACGGAAGAACCTTTAAAATTCGATGTTGACTTCTTTAAATATCTCAATAAAAATTATGGTGTGAGACATTATTTAGCTGAATTGGACTTTGTACAGGCAGAATATCTTAACAAGTTTATGGCGAATAAAGACCATGAATTATTGAAAAATGTATTAAAGAGATGGGTTGTTGTTCAAGGAAGAAGCAATCAGGATTACTTTAATAAATACTTAAAGTTCCAAGAATTATATGAAATACTTCCTGAAGACCAAAAATTTCGATTTATAGGAATTGACAGAATTCAAGATTGGGAATTGACGACCAGTTATTTGAATGACTTAATTCCAAAAGATTCACCTTTGCCAACTATTGAATTTAAAGAGGATGGTATCCAAGAGACATTGATAAGACAAATCGATATGTTGAACCAATATTACGCTGATGACAGCACCAGGTTAGTAAAACTAGCTAGTATAAAATCAAACATTGAAATGGTTCAAATGAAAAAGAATAGAGAAGATATCCTATTTGATAATTTCAAGACTTTTTATAACACAGAAGGGATTAAAAGTCAGAAGCTCTATGGATATTTTGGTCTATTCCATATATTTCAATATCGGGTAAATGGTAAACATCCATTGGCCTCAAAAATAAGAATGTCTGATTTGGAACTGGAGAATAAAATACTTTCTATAAATTTTATGCTCAACGACAGCTATATGGTTATGCCGAGCAAAACTTTGCCAGAGTTCTTACGAGATAAGGGGAAATACACAAGAATGCCCTTATCTGCTGATAATATGTTAGTGATGTATATTTATGGCATAAAAGACTTAAAGAGAACGACCGGCAAACAACAGAAATCACTGATAAAAATGAATGGAGTAGATAATCCATATGCAAACTCAAATCGCTTAAACACTTCATTCCAAATATTACCTGTGACAGACTTATTTGAAATGACTGACAAAGGCAAACCATACGTTCAATATACTGTTTTTGTGAGGAATTCAGATTGGGCAGAACCGATGAAAGAATAACGAAGGCATAACACTTTGTATAAGTAATGGCAGGCGATGTGCTAAATATCAACGTTTGTAGCCCGCTCAAACTGCGTAGCGTTTTGACAGGAAATTGCCACGCAATCTGCCACTACTCATACAATTTACCGTTGGGCGTAATAGCAAGATGGCTTTACTGACAAATTAGATGATACACAAATTATTAAAAAGGAGGCTTTATGAGTTATAAGCGTATAATCATAACAGATTTTGGAGAACCAGAAGTTATGCAGTTAATTGAAGAAAAAACTTTACCCGAACCTAAGCAGGGTGAGGTGAGAATTAAAGTTTTGAAAACAAGTGCAAATTTTACTGATGTTATGATACGCAAAGGTAAATATCCTGATGTTAAGGACAAACCACCTTTTACTCTTGGATACGATATGGTTGGTATCGTAGATAAATTGGGCGAAGGTTCAACAGAATTTCAGGTTGGTGACAAAGTTGCTGATATGACAGTAATTGGAGCGTATTCTGAGTACATTTGTCTGCCTGAGACAAAATTAACTCGTGTACCTGACAATATTGATTCCTCAGAAGCTGTTACTTTGATTCTCTCATATATGACAGCTTACCAAATGTTGCATCGAATAGCAAAAATTTCAGAGGAGAAAACTATTCTTATTCATGGTGCTGCCGGTGCAGTTGGAATAGCCATGCTACAATTAGGCAAACTTCTTAACCTTAAAATGTATGGAACAGCCTCTAAGTCAAAACATGCCATTGTAACTAAGTATGGTGGAATACCGATAGATTATAAAAGCGAGGATTTTATGAAGCGCGTTCATGAATTGTCAAGTGAAGGTGTTGATGCTGTTTTTGACCCCATTGGTGGTGAAAATTTTAAAAAATCATTTAAAACTCTAAAACCTGGAGGAATATTGGTTGCATTTGGATTTTACAATGCAGTTATGGGTAAAGGTGGTAATATACCATTTGAGTTTATGAAAATATTATTATGGAACATTTTACCTAACAATAGAAAGTCATCTTTTTATTCTATTGGCGGATTACGGAAAAAGCATCCTGAATGGTTTAAAGAAGATTTAATTAATTTATTTGAATTGTTAGAAAATGGGGATATTAAGCCAGAAATTGCAAATCATTTCACATTAGATAAAGCAATTGAAGCTCATTATAAAATTGAAAATGCTGAGATTGAGGGCAAAATTGTCTTCGATGTCTCGTAATTTTTATTGGGACTGAGAAATAATAATAGGTTAAAAAGCTACATACGCCCAACACATGGTATAGTGCATGCGGGTTTCAGCGGTTTTTGAAGGTTCGTGGCTCGTAAAAAACTTTGGTGTAAACTGATAGGAAATCGCTTCGTAATCCCGCACGACACCATACCATCAAACGTTGTGTGGCATATTAGAAAACTAAAACGGGAAATAATTTTGTTAATCAGATAAATGAAAGTAAT
Organism: Bacteroidales bacterium; assembly: GCA_014860575.1. Classification (NCBI taxonomy): domain Bacteria; kingdom Pseudomonadati; phylum Bacteroidota; class Bacteroidia; order Bacteroidales; species Bacteroidales bacterium. The sequence goes on along the minus strand of JACZJK010000051.1, from coordinate 45,206 downwards.
ATTAATTAAATAAAGGAGGAGTAATTATGAATGGAATAACTGTAATAGTTGTAATTCTTGTTCCCATTGCATTTCAAGTTTTTATGCTTCAAATCAAACAGGACAAAAGACATAATGAAATAAAAGAAATCCTAAAAAGAATTGAGGAAAAAATTGAAAAACATAATCCTTAATATGGAGAAATCAACTTTAGATGCAAAACATAACAAGAATGCACCTTATTGGGCTACAGCACTTTTGTTTTTTGGTATATTAGGATTATCGACAATTTGGATTGATTTTGGAAGATTTTGGAAGGGATACTTGCTTGATATAGCGGGGCCTGCCTGGAACTATATATTATTTCGGGGACTTTTTACATACAAAACAAACAATTCATGGACACGTTTTTTTACACCAAATAGAACTTTGGTAATATTTCTGATAGTATGCTTTGGAATTGAAACTTTGCAATATTTTAAGATTTACGATTCGACATTTGACACTTGGGATTTTCTTGCTTACATTTCTGTACTTGTCCCATTGTTTTTAATAGACAAAAGCTTGATTAAAAAAAGTAGAAATACGCCACACAACACGCAATAAAAAACATAGGGCGGAAAGTGATAAATTTGAACGACATTACTTTTAATAAAAGGCTTGGTAGCTTGATAGGTAGGTGCTTTGAAATGCCCTACATTTCTTATTGCCACTCGTTATGCCCAATGCTATGAAGACCGTTTTCCATAGACAGTTTTTCGTGCAGACAATTACTCAACAATGACAATGATAAAACAAAATACAATGAAACAACTTTTATTCATCTTGACAGTATCTCTCAGTATTATAACTGCACAGGGACAAATTTTAAATGGTAGTTTTGAAAATGGTTCAAATCCTGACTTATCAAATTGGGAATGGACTTGCGGTGCAATTTCGTTTAATAATGCACCGACAGGTGGAGGCAATTGGTGCATTAAAGTTAATGGTGGAAACACGCAAGGATGTTTTCCGGGCTACGCTTACCAAAAAATTCCTACAATTACAAATGGACAAACATATATGCTTTCTGGATGGGCGTTTGCACAAACATCACCACCTATCGGACTTTATTTTGGTAAAATAAATAACGGAATTATTACACTTCAAGCAGGGGACACAACATATTCAACTTCGTGGACACAGTTAAATGTTCAATCAAGTTTTTCTCTTTCTACTGGAGATACTGCACTGGTAGTTTTATATGGCGGACTTGTAGGCGGACCTATTCAAGGTTACGGTTACTTTGACTTGATAAACCTTCAGCAAGTGACAGGAATAAATTCTCTTGAACAAAAACAGTCAGCTAAAATTTTCCCTAACCCATTCAACAATCAAACAACTTTGCAGACAGACAATATTTTAAAAAACGCAACTCTTTCGGTTTACAATTGTTTTGGGCAGACAATAAAAAAAATAAGAAATATTTCGGGGCAGACAATTACTATTAACCGAGACAATTTACCAAGCGGAGTTTATTTTATTCGCCTAACACAAGACAATAAAATAATAGCAACAAACAAATTAATAATCGCTGATTGACGAACACAGATGACACAGGAAGCACTAGGTATAACACGGGTTTTTCGTTATGCGGGGTGAAGTGCTTAAATTTAAGTTCAGTTTTTCAAATAGGCTTTAGTGCTGGGTTGACAGTTTTATGCCCTGAAATCCCGCACGAACGCAAAGCCCGAAACCGTTACCAACCATATATAAAAACCCTACAACCTGATACAAAAGCGTCTAAAAACATGTAATGTTTCAATATGCTAAGCCTAGTAAAATTACACATTCTTCTGGATTGTCTTGTAACAAGGCTGTAAGTCTAAACGTCATACTCATGATAACTCAATTTAATAATTAAAATTACCATCATGAAAAATTGTATTTTAACATTTCTAATTTTAGGCTTAGCCTTAGACTCCTTTTCTCAGACTGACTGTAACTGCGAACAGGCATTAAGCCAATTAATAGAAAGAGTGGAAAGCGATTATCCCGGATTTAAGGAGAAAACGAGTAATAAATTAATCTACAACAGCTTAAAGAATGACTTGAGAGTTAAATCGAAAAGTATTCAAGAAAAAGATTGTTTTGATTTATTAGAATCCTATTTAGATTATTTTAAGGATGGTCATATTACACTATCGAAAAATGGTGAAGAAGAAGTAGCCCAAACTGAAGAAATGGGAAGTAAAAGCTACTCAAAAATAGAAATTAATCTGGAGAACTTTTATGAGCATATCTCAAATTCTACCGACGAACTGGAAGGTGTTTGGAAATTGGGTTCTTATAAAGTTGGCATTATCAATATGAATGACGAATATCAGGCATTTATTATTGAAAGTGATAACAAATCCTGGAAAGCCAATGAGATTAAGTTTAGCTTAATGAAAGATGGAAAGGCTAATTATTTTATGGGTGACCATTCATTAAGAGAAGACAACTATGAGTTGTTTGATGGAGCCATTTTGTCTTTTAAAAATACCAAATCCGTCTTTTTAAAGGAACTACCGAAACCAGCGCTTACCGAAAATGAAATTCAAATGAAAATGGATGAGATTGAAGGTTTCTATTTTAAGAAATTAACTGACAAAACCGTTTTATTGCGTTTGTCCAGTTTTGAACAAGCTAATGTTGAACGAATTGAGAATTTAATTAATGATAATATTGAGCTCCTCGAAAACTATGAGAACCTTATTATAGATATAAGAGATAATTCTGGAGGTACAGGCAATGCCTACGAAAAGCTACTGCCTTACATCTGTACAAATAATATTAGGTCATTGGGAACAGAATGGTTAGCAACCCCAACAGTAATTGAAACTTTGCAACACTGGATTGATATAACTCCTGATGAAGAACAGTATGCGGCAGATAAGAAAATGGTTACGGGATGGATTAAGCTCTTTAAGGCCAATGTAGGAGAATTTGTGAATCCCGATTCTACAGATGTTTCTATAACTGAAGTGAAAATTGCAGAACATAGTCCAGAACAGGTTATAATCTTAGCTAATAAGATGGTTGGCAGTCAGGGAGAGGCCTTTGTATTTAGTATGAAGCAGAGTAAAAAAGTAAAGATATTAGGAACGCCCACTTATGGGGCATTGGATTACGCTTCAGCTTACTATTTCAAATTTGGTTGCGATAATTACAATCTACTTCTACCAGCGTGGAGAGCCAGAAGACTTCCCGATTACCCTATAGACAATATTGGAGTTCAACCTGATATTTATCTGGATGAATCTGTAAAAGATTGGATTCAATTTGCTGTTGATTATTTAGAGAATTAAGAAATAACTCAACTATCATCAATAAAAATACGGTTTGGTAACAATGTATAAAAATAATAGCCGGGATAGCATTAAAATCATAATGTGCAGCCCGCTTTAACTTTTCTGTAACTTGACAAGAAAGTCCTTTGCAGTCGGCTACTATTCTTATACTAACCGTTGGCGGCAACCCTATGGCGACACTGCAAACATCAACCGACAGACTTAAAACGAACAGTCAAACAATGAAATTATACACACTTCTTTTATTAAGTATCTTAACTGTATTCACTTCCTGCAATGGACAAAATCAAAAAACGGTTGACATCAATTCAAAACAGACAAACAAAACAACTATAGGAGACACGGTTTCAGAACTTGATAAGACAATATTCGTTGTCTTTCAAGCCAACAATAATGACTATTGGTTTGGTAGTGATGGGCAAGGTGTATTTCGCTATGACGGAAAAACCATTCTCCATTTTGCAACCAAAGACGGCTTGTGTAGCGACCGTATTCGGGAAATCAAGGAAGATAAATCAGGCAACATTTTTTTCACCACTTTGGACGGCATCAGCAAATTTGACGGACAAAAATTTACCACCTTGCCGGTAATAGAAAGTACTGAATGGAAGCTGGAACCGGATGATTTGTGGTTCAATGGGCCTGGTAAAAATGGACCTTATCGGTATGATGGAGAAATGCTTTATCATTTGGAATTCCCAAAACATTATCTTGAAGACGAATTTTATTCCACAAATCCAAATCCTCCATATAACCCGTATGAAGTCTATACTATTTATGAGGACAGCAAAGGAATTCTTTGGCTCGGAACGTCAAACTTTGGCATTTGTCGCTTTGATGGCAAAACACTGAGTTGGATGTATGAAAAGCATTTGACATTAATAGAAGGGGGTGGTCAATTTGGTATCCGTTCCATTATTGAAGACAAACAAGGAAAATTTTGGTTCTGCAATACCAGCTATCGATACAATATCCTTCCAAGCAGTTTAATCGAACAGGACAAAATTTTAATAAACTATAAACGGGAAAGGGGAATTGACAATGTAAAATCACCGGAAGGAAAGGATATGATTTACTTCATGTCCGTTATCGAAGATAATAAAGGAGACCTTTGGATGGTGACTTATGAACAGGGAGTTTGGCGATATGATGCCCGCCTGAATGACGAAGTCAGGCAGGGAAAAACTCTCACCCATTATTCTGTCAAAGATGGTTCCAGGGATATTAAGCTATTCTCCATTTACAAAGACAAACAAGGCGAACTATGGCTTGGCACACATGAAGCTGGAGTATGCAAATTCAATGGCAATACATTTGAAAAATTCAAACCATGATAATTGAAAGAAGAGCAGCCGCTAACAGCGCATATAACTTCTGACGGGTGAATTGGTATATTCAAGCTTTGTGCATTTAAGTAAGTTTGGTGTATGCCGACAAGAAAGTACTTCGGAAACCGCCACAAGTCATAAACGAAAACCGTTGTGCGTCATGCTAGTGCACATAATGGTACTCTCCCTTAACTATAATCTTGCTTATTTGTTATTGTATCAGTCTAAACATTAAGATACTTTAAGAAGACAAAACATTAACAATATTGCCGATATGAAAGCGAATGAAGAAATTTTCAAAACTTTAATTGATGAAGGATCAGCAAAGGTGACGTATCTGTTTTTGACACATATTCTTCCCCAAACTTTGTTGAACATCAGTATGGATTCTTCCCTCCCAATGTTGAAGGAGTTAAAAAGGCAATTAACAGTCTGCACTATTCATTTCCAGATTTTTCATTAACCATTGATGATATGATTATGAACGGCTCCAGGGTATGGGGTAGAATGACAGGATGGGGTGCACATAAAAACAAATTTGAACCTATGTTTCCGACAGGTAAAAAAATTGAGATGACTGTAATCGATATTATGGGATTCGACAATGGGAAACAAATTGAATACTGGGGTGTTCCGGATAAATTGGCCCTCATGGAACAACTTGGGATGAAACCACCACCAGATCTTATTATGAAAATAATGAGCCTACTAAACAAGTGAAAATGAAAAGAAGAAACTTTGTTATATCAGCACTTGCAATAATACCTACACTTCTATTTGCTAAAATTGAATCAATAATTCCCATGAGAATGAAAAAAGGATTTAAAGTAATTGCAGGTGAAGCCAGATTTGGAAAACACTACAAAATGAAAGGTGTGACTCAAAACACGTTAGACATTAAAATTTCCGGAACTGACACTGAAAATGATTTAGCTGTGTTTGAGCAAACCGGGCTTAGTCCAAATGGCGGTCCACCTTTGCATATTCATCTATTTCAGGATGAATGGTTCTATGTTATAGATGGCGAATACTTGTTTCAAGTTGGTGAGGACAAATATCAAATGAAATCAGGTGACACAATTTTTCTTCCGAGGAATGTTCAGCACGCCTTTATTCAATTGACAGAAAAAGGAAAGATGATCGTTTCTTATTTACCAGCAGGAAAGATGGAATCATTTTTTCAAGTGACTGATCAATGGACATCACCTCCATCGAAAGAGGAAATAGCAAAAGTTTTCGAGGATCATGATATGAAAGTTGTTGGGGCACCATTAAAAACGGAATAAGAAATAAAATGATAGAAGGCACGAACGCAAAACACATGGTATAGTGCATGCGGGTTTCAGAGATTTTCAGGCGTTTGTGGCTCGTAAAAAAGTTGGCGTAAACTGATAGGAAATTTCCTCGTAATCCCGCACGACACCATACTATCCACCGTAGTGGCAAGCCTGACCTGTCCTAATATAAATATGATATTGTGAAAAAGAAACAAACAAAACGAATACTCAGAATAGCATTGCTTATTGGAACCATAACTTCCATGTTTTTTGTGCCATGGATTTTGGTAAAGGTATGGTTAACGCCATTACCAGATACAGTTGAGGAGCAAGTAAATGAAGCAATTGGTTATGGATTTGATGGTATGATTGTTTACGTGGACCAAGCTGGGATGCTACCGGAGTTTTATGCCGCTGGCTGGCATGACCGAAAAAATAAAATACCTGCTTACCCGCAAGCTTTATTTAAGATTGCCAGTATTACCAAGCTATATATCGCTGTTGCTACCGCAAAATTAGTCAAAGAAGGACGTTTATCTTTGGATGGTACACTCGCTGAATACTTTCCGGAACTTGCGGGAAGAATTGAATATTCAGACAAAATAACCTTGAGAATGATGTTGCAACATCGGAGTGGCATTCCCAATTTTGTTGAGCATCCTGATTATTGGAAAAACCCGCCAAAAAACAGACAAGAAACACTTGATTATGCACTGGATTTACCAGCTGATTTTGAACCAGGTGAAGATTATGGTTATTCAAATACCAATTATTTATTGATTGAGGACCTCATTGATAAATCATTGGGCTATCCCCACCAGCAATATATCAAGGAGGAAATTTTAAACCCACTTGCGCTGAATAACACTTTCGGCTCACTTAGTGAAGTGGATATAGACGATGTGATGAGTGGCTATTATGTTGGCGTTGATAAAGATTTTAAGTATGAAGACACAGGCTTAATGTTGGCTACAGCAGAGGATGTGGGTATATTCCTGCGCGCATTAATAGATGGTACTGTATTTAATAAAGGTGAACAGGAAATCTATTCATCTATCTACGTGTATGAACATACAGGCCTGCTTGTTGGTTATCAGAGTATCGCAAAATACCACAAAGACATGGACATGGTTTTAATCCAATTCAATAATACAACAAACTTTGACGGATACAACTGGTCTTTAGCAGAAATCTTTTATAAGCGTATTGTAAAAATTGTTAGAAGAGAAAGAAGCTCAAGATAAAAATTAAACTTCAGTGTAATAATTCAAGACTTACACCACTAACTAAAAAAACAGTTTTGAGTAACGATTTTTATAAAGCATACATTTTACCTTTTTCTGGAATAATCATCAAGTTGTGCAGGGCATATACCAATTCACAAGAGGATTTTGAAGATTATTTTCAGGAAGTATGTTTGCAAATTTGGAGGAGCAAAGAGAACTTTCGGGAGGAATCGGAATGGAGTACCTGGGTTTACCGAATTTCATTAAACGTTTGTTTAACCTTACTTAAGAAAAAGAAAAATAATGTTCAGCATTTTGTTTCTGATTCTTTGGCAGCAGAAGAAACCGAACATAATTCTGCCTTTTCAGACGAATCTTTAAATCAATTATATGAAGCCATTAAACAACTATCAGAAATTGACAGAGCCATTATCATGCTTTATCTGGAAGAAAAATCGTATCAGGAAATCGCTGATATTATCGGGACAAATCCCAATAATATTGGTGTGCGTGTTCAACGAATTAAAATGAGATTAAAAAAAATATTAGATGGAAAAATCAATTGAAAATATTTGGAAAGAAGGCTTTCTTAAAAGTGATGCATTGGTAGCGCCAAAGATAAACAGTCTGTACACCCGAAAGTCAATTCACATCATTGATAAGTTCAAAAGGATGTTCAGGATAAATCTGATTGCAATTGTTGCTTTCTCGTTTGCCTTTCTGATTGTTTCCTGGCTTCTGCACATTCAGGTTATGGGTGTTTTGTTTTTTGTAACGCTTATGGTACTGGTTTTTATTAATAAGAGGTTGTTAAATGATTTGGAAAAGATTAATCAGGGACAAAACAGTTATCAGTACCTCAAAAATTTTAGTCATTGGATAAAAAAACAAATTGCTATTAATAAGCGAATCGCCACATTTATATATCCTGTTTTTTTTATGTCATTCATTCTGGGTTTTTGGTTTAACAACGTAAAGGATGTTTATTTAGGCGAACGGATTGTCAGGGAATTACTGCATGTATACCCCGGCACCTACCTAATATATGGAGTGCCGCTGGTTGGGATAATTATTGCAATTTTAATTATGGCTGCCTTGGCTTATTACGGCGCTAGAATTTATCTGTGGGATTTAAATGTTATTTTCGGAAATGTATTAAAAAAGTTGGATGAATTATTGACTGATTTAGAAAGTTTAGGGAATTGAACGCCTCTTGTAAAGGCTCATTCACAAGGCTTTTAGGATTTTCAATAAAAAAAGATTGTTTTGTGTGTAATATTTATCGCATTGAGCCACTAACCAGGAAAACATTAAACATTATGACACTACAAGAAGCGTATAACTTTTTTGAAAGTTTAAAAACTGAAACCACTAAAAAGTCGGAAATCAGGGTTTATGAAAAATTCCTCCACATTCTATCCGAATTGAATAACAGAGATTTCACAACAGATGAAATTCAATCCATTGAAACGGAACTCGATAGTTTAAATTTAGAAACGAACCATGAAAACAGGAAAAAATACTTTGGCAAAACACTCCGTAAATTTAATGAGTACTTAAAAAATACATTTTCCCTGATACCAAGCGGCTATTATATTACTTACGGAACAGCCCTTGGAGTAGCCTTTGGGTCTGTCCTGGGCGTTCTTTTTGGCCAGGTTTTTGACAAATCTCCGGGCATTTCAGTTGGAGTTAGCATTGGCATAATCATAGGATTATTGGCAGGACAATATTTGGATTCTCAGGCAAAAGCTGCAGGAAACGTTCTTTAACCGCCAATGTTGTCAACTCCTTCCACTGCTAAATATTAGCACTATTTTTCATTATAAAGCACGGCTAAATAAAGCTTTGGCTTAATCACTTACATTTAAATTTTAACCAAAATGAAATCATCTGTATTAACAACTATTCTAATAGCAATTTGCATGGTAAATGCTTTTTCTCAAAACCTTTTCGGTGTATGGCACGGTTATGCCAAAAATCCGGACAACAAAGAGATACTATTTGTTTTTTTGTTTGAAAACTCTCAAAATGGACTTACTTCCACTATGGCTATTCCTACTTTTGACGTTTCAGGCATCAAACCAAAAACAACCGCTTATGAAAATGGAAAATTAAATATAGATGGTTCGAATGTGGGTATGAATTACGAGGGAAAATTAAACGAAACTACCAATCTAATAGAAGGTACTTATGCTGAAGACGGCGTTTTACTTGCTTTAACCCTAAAAAAAGGCAATCCTAAAATGCCCAAGATGAAAAGACCACAGGAACCCGTAAAACCTTATCCTTATTACGAAGAACAAGTTGTTTTTGAGAATAGAGAAGCAGGTATTAAGTTGTCGGGAACATTTACAAGACCCAATCAAAAAGGAAAGTATCCGGTGGTTGTATTAATAAGCGGAAGTGGCCGCCATGACAGGGATGGAAGCATGATGTCGCACCGGCCATTTTTGGTATTGTCGGATTATCTTACACGAAAAGGCATCGCTGTGCTGCGTTATGATGATCGTGGTTTCGGAGAATCGACAGGTGATTTTAGTAAAGCCACAACTGCCGATTTCGCGCAAGATGTAATAAGTGCCGTTCAATATTTAAAATCAAGAAACGACATCAATCCAGATCAAATAGGATTAATAGGCCATAGTGAAGGCGGCATAATAGCACCTTTTGCGGCTAATCAAACAAAAGATATTTCTTTTATAGTGACCTTGGCTGCAACAGGAATTTCAGGCAGTGAGGTATCAGTTATGCAATCAAAATCATTGAGACCTTTTCCAGTTCAAGATGAAGAAGCTTTTGAGGACAATGTAAGACAATCAATTAAAATAGCTTCTTCAAGCAAAGAAATATCGGAAAAAAGAAAAGAGTTATTGGCGCACAATAACACTTATTTAACTCCGATTTTAAAATCCATAGGTGCTACAGATGAAAATATTACAAAATTCATTCAAAATGAAACCGAATCTGTTTTAAAACCTTGGAGCATCTATTTTTACAATTACAATCCAGCAAATGAATTCGAAAAATTACAAATACCCGTGCTCTCTTTAAACGGAAGTAAGGATCAGCAGGTAGACGCTGCCATAAATCAAAATGCAATACGAAATGCTTTAATTAAAGGAGGAAATAAGAACTATACGATTGTAGCGCTAGAAAATTTAAATCATTTATTTCAAGAGTGCAAAACGGGTAACATGACTGAATATAAAGAGATTGAACAATCAATGTCGCCAACTGCATTGAGTGAAATTTCTAACTGGATTTTGGAAATAATTTAGGCAGAATGAAAAAATGAAATCGATTAACCAGATTAAATTAATCCTACTTTTACAGATTGTTTTTGGCATTCGATTTTTCACTTTGATAAAGTAGAATTAAGTAATAAATCATAAAACAATAATATGAAATTTGGGCTACGATTTTTTTTAATAGCAGGACTAATCATTCAACTTCAACAATTGGTGAATGCTCAAATAAACTCAACGAATCAGTATTTGTGCAAAGTTGGAATTACAGACAGTATTCACTCCGGGTTTTTAAATGAATTCCGGGAGATATACATCCAACTACCTGACAATTACAACCCTGACAAAAATCAGAAATACCCGGTGGTTTACATTTTAGATGGGGAAATATTTCTTCCAACTCTTACAGATGTGCAGAATTATTACAGTGGCGGATTTACACCTGAAATGGTATTAATCGGAATTGCCAATAATAGAAACAGGTTGCGAGATTTAACCACATCGACCATAGCAACAACATACGGAATGCCATTTACTGAAGAAAACGGAGGGGCTGAAAACTTCTCTCAATTCATTGAAAAAGAACTTATACCATATATAGAAGAAAATTATGCGGTAAGCAATTTCAGAACATTAATCGGTCATTCTTACGGCGGATTGTTTACAGTTTATTCACTTCTAAAACACCCGCATTTATATGCCAATTACTTAGCCATCGACCCAAGTTTGGATTGGGACGGCCAAAAATTATTGAAGGAAGCAGAAGAAGTACTTGCCACTCAGAAATTCGAAAACAAATCTTTATTTATGTCTTTGAGCGGACAATTGAACATGCAGGACTCGAATGTATCAATCGACAATGTGATGCAAGACACAACAGAATTCACCATGTTTGCCCGTTCCAATATTGCCTTTTCAAAAGTGGTAAGTCAAAACGTTCAAAACGGACTGTCTTTTGAATGGAAATTTTATCCCGGAGACTTACATGGCACCATTTCCTTTCCTTCTATTATGGATGGGTTAATTTCACTTTTCGAATGGTATCAGTGGGAAAATACCGATAAATTCAATTCACCTGATACACCAAAAGAAGAGCTTCTCAGCATAATAAAACAGAGGGAAAAGAAGCTCAAAGACCATTTTGGATATTTTGAACCTCCTTATCCGGAAGAAATTTTAAATATGTCTGGTTATATGAATATGGATATGGAACAGCTTGAAAAAGCAAAAATGTACTTTGAACTTGCCATGGAGTATTATCCTGAAAGTGCAAATGCCTATGATTCTATGGCAGATTACTATGAATCACAAGGTGACTTAACCAATGCTGTAAAATATGTAAACAAAGCTTTTGAATTAAGTGGCAGCGATTACTACAAGCAAAGAATTGAAGAACTTAAAGTGAAAAATGAATAACTGACGTTCACCTTTTTAGTAAAACACCATTAAACGTACTTTTATGAATAAAGAGAAAATGAATAAAAATCGAATTTTTGCAAAAATTACAGGATACTCGCTTTTATTGATGGCAGTATTAGCTGGATTTGCATTTGGATTTGTACTCCCCAAAGTATTTAACTCCGGTCAATTAGATTTAGTGCAAAGCAACCTTGCCAGCAATCTGCAACTTTACAAGTTGATGATATTCGCAATTCTAATCGTGCTTCTGCTTGATCTATTGGTTTCCTGGACGCTTTATATGTTTTTTAAAGATGACAACAGGAAGATTGCACTACTATCGGGTATTTTGAGAATTGTTTACACCGTAATATTTGGAACTGCGGCATTTTATTTAACGAAAAATCTTAATCCTATTGAAACAAGCAACGAGATTATTATCAATAATTTTCAATTGTTCCAATCCATTTGGAGTGCCGGGTTAATCATATTTGGAACCCATCTTATTTTCATTGGAATACTAATGAAGCTTCATCCTCGGATACCTAAGATTTTGTGGTATTTGGCATTAATCGCGGGAATTTCTTACGTTGTTGTCCACTTCCTGAAATTGACGGTAACTCAATCTGATATTGTAAGTAATTTGGAAATGATTTTAGCTCTTCCCATGGCAATTGGAGAACTTGGACTTGCTGTTTGGTTAATAATAAAAGGTGGAAAAGCATAATAAATTATCATATTGGAGAATGCCAATCTTTAACAGGTGGTCATAATACATTGGGGGTAAGGTGGTTATTCGAGCTTCTGTTCCCACATTCAGGTTCGTTGTACCTTGATAGTATAGTGGCTCAGAAACCACCAACATTACTTATCGCCAACCGTGTGTGTCTTGAATCTCAAGGACAATCCAATATAGTTCTTTGATGGTGCTGTACAAAAGATTTAAGACATGGATGCTACTCATGAAGTTTGAGCGGAGGTCAAGCGAACCGAACTGGCTGGCTACAGCAATTAAACCAAAAGAATGGCTTTCTGCAGATAGCTGTCAAACACCAGGAGGATCTGTCAATAAGGGCAGTTTTGCAGTATTTGAGAACCAGGTACAAGGAGAAACCCGGATTATTTCCACACTGGCAGTTGTTACATCCGTAGCATCATGCTACATTTGTGCCTGGACATGAAAAGCCATAGCGCCTATGCTGAAGCTACGGCGTAAGCATATGGATTGAGAGGTTCACTTACGGTTCCCCGCCTGACCGGACGGGCAGGTGTGAGAGGGAAGGGCTGAAACTCCGCTTTCTGACACGACTACACCTTATATCCCAAAGCCATCAATATCATGGATAAAATAAAAAATGTTTTAGTAGCAATTGGATTTTCTGGTTTACTTATTAGTTGTAATCAAACCAAGAATCCGGAAATAGACCAAACGGAATTTGTGAATAATATACACTATGTTTCAATTGACGGATTATGGCGCGTCACACAAGAGACAGCAATAAAATATCCGCATGGAACACTAGAGCCTATAATTCAAATAAGTGGCGATGCCTTTGGTAAGCTCAGTGCACGAGGCTGTTTTCTTTGGGATGACCATTTTTACGATTATTGGGAGATTAATAGTGTCCAATTCACAGATTCTACTGATCAATTCGTGATTGATTATGAAGAGGAAGGTTTCTATAAGGGAATTGTGGATCATCAGAAAGGGATCATAACAGGAACTGCCTGTTGGGGGGATCCTTCTGACACCAACAAACTGGATTTTTTTCGTGATGAAGATAATGATGTAAATAAATTATTTATTCCTTACCCTTCCTGTTCAAACGGAAGTATAAAATATACCTATCATCAGCCTGAAAATCGTAATGATCAACTGCAAATCGCTTCTATATTTGAATTTGTAAAAGATTCATCTTCATTTTACAATTTGATTGAAAGGATCATTAAGCAGAAATTCGGTCGTCTTGAATCATTTGTTATTATTAAAGATCAGAAACTAGTTCTTGAAGAATATTTTTATGGTTACGATCGAAGCCAACTGCATCAAATTCATTCGTGTACAAAGAGTATAATATCTTTGCTATTAGGAATATCATTAGAAGGTCATAAGAAACTTGATGTCGACGAACCAGTTTTTAATTTTTTCCCGCAATATGATACATTAAAAACCCCTGATAAAGAGAAAATCACACTTAAACATGTTTTAACAATGACTTCAGGACTTCCCGAGGATGATGATTTTGAGAAAGATGATCCTTATGACCTGGTGAAACAAATGCTCAGTCAGCCATTAGTATCCAATCCGGGAGAGAGGTTTAAATACAATAATAATGGCACAAATCTACTCGGCAGTATTATTTATACACTTGAAAAAAAACAAGCTGATGAATTTGCAAAAGAAGTTCTGTTCAACAAGCTGGGCATTTCGGAGTTTTATTGGCAAAAAGAAAATGATGTTCTTCAATGCCACAGTGATCTTCATATGTATCCGAGAGATATGGCAAAAATCGGTTTGCTGGTTTTAAATAACGGTTATTGGAATGGTGAACAAATCGTTCCAAAAGAATGGGTTAATTTATCAACAAAACCGCATGTAGCTGAGAGTGAATTCTTCGACTATGGATACCAATGGTGGTACAGGTCAAAGCGAAACAGATCATGGTGGGAGAATCCGGTACATGGTAGCAATAATGAACACGATATGTTTTTAGCACTTGGTTATGGCGGGCAATATATTATGGTGGTAAAAGATCTGAATATGGTCATTGTTACCACGTCATCGGATTATAACGAAAGTAATGGCATGGCACATGCGAAAGTTCAGATGGTTATTGAAGAAGTTGTGCCATTATTTGATTAAATAAAAGACTTATGCCCAAATTGCTTTAAAGTGGTTTAGAAACGCAACTTTCACCCAAAGAAAAATCAATTTTTATGATTATTCAAAACCGCCCTAACATCAGTCGGAGGAAATTGCCGAAAAATTGACGATACCCGCACCAACCGTTAAACGTATTTTATCAGGGTTGCTTAATAAAGGACTGATTGAAAAACGCGGAAGAGGACGCAATGTGAGCTACACAATCAAATAAAACAACGATAAAATTTAATGATACCAATGACTTAGTAAATGTTGAAATCGCCCGGCTACTTTCAGCACCTACACACAAGCAGGGGTTTTGTGTTTCATATTATTAGGAAAGTGCTAAATTTGAAGTTTAGTGTATCGTAGTAAGCTTGTTGCTTAAAGATTCCTGTTTACGTGTAGCTGCAAAACGGAACGATACTACGGAAAGTATAACTTGCCAAATCGGGAAATAATAAATTATGGTTCGAATAGAAAAGATTAGCAATAATAAGAAACAGTTCCTTGACTTGCTATTGCTGGCAGATGAGCAGGAAAATATGGTTGACAAGTATTTGCCTGTTGGAGACTTGTTTGCTCTATATGACGATGATTTGAAAAGTGTTTGCGTTGTAGTGCCGGTAAATAGCGAAACCTGCGAGTTGAAAAACATAGCGACATACGGGAAATATCAAGGCAAGGGGTACGGTAGAGCATTGATAAACTTCATACTTGATTTCTACAAAAACGACTACAAAACAATGCTGGTCGGGACAGGCGAAACGCCGGCAATCTTGTCCTTTTATGAAAGTTGTGGATTTGAAAAGTCCCATCGGGTAAAGAATTTTTTTACAGACAATTATGACCATCCGATGTTCGAGGGAGACATTCAACTTGTTGATATGATTTATCTTAAAAGGGATTTATAGGAATAGAAGGAATGTAATACATAACAAATAAAAACGCTGAACAAATAAGCACCACCAGTAACATCAGGTATAAAATATTGGGAGATAAGTAATTACCTGAACATTTCTGCTCGCATTAATTTTTGCAACGGCAGACAGTAACGACGCCCGCAATCCCCCAACATTTCAATATGCCCGATGGCCATTTTTAAAAAGCAGCACTGTCAAACCAAAAAACAGATAAAGATGAAAACAAAATTGATTTTTTTGATACTCCTTTTAACTGGAGTTTTTTTTGCCTGCAATTCTAATAAAGAGCAAAATAATCAAACAATTACAAAGTCTGAAAATAAGCTAATAGGTAAGTGGGTAAGGATTGGACAAACTGGTCCAATTGGATTTGAGTTTAAAGACATTGGATTGGTCGAAGGCGATTTTGGAAATGACCAAACTGTTGATGTTATTGTAAGCTATGAATTATCAGGAGATACAATCAAATTTATTGATAAAGAAGGGCAAATGTGCGAAGGATATGGGCAGTACAAGGTGTATCAAACAGATTACTATTTATCCTTCGACTTAATCGCTGACGATTGTAGCGGAAGGATAAAAACTACGATGGGATTTTGGACAAGGCCTGATTTCAATGATTTTTTAAAGACTCTTGATGATGAATTATCAAAGTTGCCGGAACCTGAATTATATTTAAACAGAGCAAGGATATATTTAGCAACAGGTATGACCAAACTGGCAAAAGATGATTTTGACAAGTATTTATTAACAGACACATTAGACGCAAGCGTTTATGTAAACAGGGCTGGAACCAGATTTCCGGAGGACTTGAAAGGAGTAGTATTTGATTGTAATAAAGCATTATCGTTAGACCCAAATAATAAAAATGCTTACTTTCTTCGTGGATTGGCGCGCTACGAATCAGGAGAAAAAGAGCAGGGATGCGAAGACTTTAGTCAAGCAATTGAATTAGGTTTTTCAGTATTGAGAATTGCCGAACAAGAAAAGTGTATTGATTTTTGGGATAAGGAATAATTGAAATCAAAAACGGGCTATAACATAGTATCCCTGAAATTTGCGGCCTCAGTTCTAGTTCAAGCCCCTGCTGAGCTTTTCCTGTTGTTATGGCTGACAGGAACGTACACTACTGTGGCTAGACAAGAACCATTGCGTGCAATAGTATGACGAAACTACTGAAAAGACTTAAACTGCAATAAAAATCCTATGGAAACAAACACAACAAATGGAATGAAGCCAAAGAAGAAACTAACTAAATTGCAGGTTTTAATAATAATTTTTTGGGTAGTAATGATCCTAATCTCTTTAGCAGCACTTTTTCAATAAAATATTTGCTGCTGCAGACCAGGGGCGCAGGCAAACAGCCACTGGTCAAATTGCCAGACTTGGCGGTCATTGTAACGTGCAACAGTATGCAGCAATTCAGGATAAATAATCATAACTTTGGACAGTATATTATAGCGTTACAGAATTGATAACACCTAAATTATGAGTAATGCAAAAATATCCATACGCTTTTTTGACGACCGCGAAGTGCGGGCCGTTTGGGACGAACAAAACGCCAAATGGTGGTTTAGTGTGTTGGATATTGTAGCTGTGCTTACTGACCAGGACGACTACACCAAAACCCGCAACTATTGGAAGTATCTTAAAGCAAAATTGAAAAAAGAGCACAGCGAGTTGGTTAGTGCCACTACCCAACTGAAACTTTTGGCAAGTGATGGTAAACGCTATTTAACCGATATGTTGGATTACAACGGCATCATTGCCTTAGGCAAAGAATTTCCAGGCAAAAAGGCAAACCGGTTTATTGAGTGGTTTACTTACAGCGATGAAAGCATAGACGGAAAAAGTAAAACCAAAGCGTATGCCTTGTTTGATAGTTCGTTTATCAACAGCATTGAAGTAGGTACAACCAAAGGCTTGCAGCAAATTCACGCTTATTTGTTTGGTGGATTGTATGATTTCGCGGGGCAGATAAGGCAAAAGAACATTTCAAAAGGCGGATTTCAATTTGCCGTATCACGCTTTTTGGGCGAAACATTGAATCAAATAGAGGCAATGCCTGAAACTACATTTGACGAAATCGTGAGTAAATATGTGGAAATGAACATTGCACACCCGTTTATGGAAGGCAATGGTAGAAGTGCCCGGATATGGTTGGATTTGATTTTGAAAAAACGCCTTAAGAAATGCATAGATTGGAGCCAAATAGGCAAAAGAGATTATATGGAAGCCATGATGCAAAGCCCAACAAATAGCATTGTTCTAAAACTCTTACAAAACGCTTTAACCAACAAAATCAATGACCGCGAAATGTTTATGAGAGGTATTGACTATTCGTATTACTACGAAGAAAACGACTAATGAAATACCGGTAAAAAGCTGGGGAAGAACACAACGAAAAATTGAAAAGCGAAACGACACTATCGAGAATAACGAACTGCAAATACATGAAATTGCCAGCAATCTCAAACATTTTGACATGTGGGCAGCATTTCTAAAGAGCTACAAGAAATTATGAAACAACTTATCATTTTAATTTTACTTCTGGTCTCTTACACGGTAAAAGCGCAAGTGAACAGAGACTCTGATTTGTTTAGAGATTTGAAAACCCAGGACAGCGCTTTCTTTGAACGTGGATTTAATCAATGCGACCTGGAATATCTGAATAATAAGATTTCGGATGATTTAAAATTTTACCACGACCAAAGTGGTTTCCAGAATAAAGATGCCTTTTTTGAAAACGTCCAAAAATATATCTGTTCCGATTCAGAGAAAAAGCCTGTTCGCAAAGTAGATGCAAACAGTTTGGAAGTATTTCCCCTTTACAACAACGGAAAACTATATGGTGCGATACACACAGGAATTCATCATTTCTATTTAAGGGAAAATGGTAAAGAAGATGTATGGACCAGTACGGCAAAATTCACCCATGTTTGGGTTTTGGAAAACGAGATTTGGAAATTAAGCGAAGTGCTGAGTTATGACCATCAGGACCCGGGTTGATGGAAACCTTAAAAACGACACTGAAAACTAACCAAAGGCTAACAAGGTTCCTCCATTGGGAATTAGCATTATAGAAGAGCTACTGACCAAACGACTCTAATGTGGAATAAATGATAAAAGAGCTTGTAGTCAGCAGTAAACAACAATTATAAAATCAATACAATGAAAAGCCCTGGAACTAAGCAAGTTTTCATTACAAGAACTGTAATTTTGATTCTTCTAACACTACAAATCACTTCATGTATTGGACAGGTGATTGAACACGCTGCTATTCAAGGTGTAGACCAAGAGACAGACACACAAACATTCCAATTAAATCAATACACAACATTTCCGCAAATTCACACCAACTTAAATGGAATGGTAAGGGAATTTGTCAGAACCATGCATCAGGACAAAAAAGGGAACTATTGGTTTGGAACAAATGGAAATGGGATAATTCGTTACGATGGACAAACACTCGAACAAATTGCAATTGAGGCAAGTCAACAATGGGCGGCGGTTAGAGCCATTGTAGAAGATAAAACAGGTAATGTATGGTTTGGAACTTCAGTTGGACTCGTAAAATATGATGGCGAAAAATTTGCAACGTTCTCAGAAGAAGAAGGTTTGCAAGATGAAGAAATTTGGGGATTATTTGTGGACGCAGACGGACTAATCTGGGTTGGATCGCCTGGAGGGGTTAGTCAATTTGACGGTAAAAAGTTTACACCGTTTTCTTTACCCGAAGCGATGGTCGAAAATCCACAGCATATGTTATCTGATAAATTGGTTTTCAAATTTTTGGAAGACAAAAATGGAACCATGTGGTTTGTTACTGATGGAAACGGAATTTTCAAGTACAAGGAAGGGGAATTTACTCATTCAACAAATATGAATGGACTGACTGACAATAACGTTGCCGATATCTTAGAGGATAGTAAAGGTAATATTTGGATTGGAACATTTTATGGTGGAGTGAGCAAATTTGATGGTAAAACGTATTCCAACTTCACTAAAGATGGGATTATTGAAGGTATTGAAACCTATAATTTTTGCGAAGATAAGCAGGGAAATGTTTGGTTTTCGGCTGAGAATCATGGTGTGTACCGCTATGATGGGGCTAATTTCACCCAATTCACAACTGAAAACGGATTAACCACAAATGGGGTTCAAAATATTTATGAGGATAACAAAGGACAACTATGGTTTACCACCTGGCAAGGAATAAGTATTTATGACGGATATAATTTTATGAACGCTAAAGACAAAGAACCCTGGACGCAATAAAATAAGTGTTGCTAACCTGGAAGACGATCGGAAAAAGATCTGGAAACTTTGGGGAATGAGCATTAAAGGCAAACACTCCAAACAAAAACCGATAAATCAAATGTTCAGAAAAATTATAAAAACCGACATCTCAAAAACAACCATCATTATTCGTCTGATTGTTGGCGCTGTATTTTTATCAGAAGGCATTCAGAAGTTTGTGTTTCCAGCCATTCGCGGAGCAGGACGATTCGAGAAAATCGGTTTACCTTTACCCGAACTGCTGGGAAGTTTTGTTGGTTCATTTGAAATTCTTTGCGGAGTGTTTATTCTGCTCGGCTTACTCACAAGGCTTGCAAGTATTCCGCTAATAATTATTATGCTTGTTGCCATTGCGACCACAAAAGTCGAAGTTTTAACCAACCAGGGATTTTGGGAAATGCTGCACGCAAGCAGAACAGACTGGTCAATGTTGCTATGCAGTATTTTTCTGTTAATCAAAGGCGGTGGCTTTTGGTCTCTTGATAATAAACTGGACCTCGAAAAAAGCAAATAGAATATCAGATGTACAATTTTTCATATTTCAAGGAAAAGGACAGGCAAACAATCCTGGATTTCATAGAGCAATACCCCTTTGCTTAAATGACGGGAAGTTTATTTCTTAGCCTGGGTTATTCTTTTTGATGCTTTAGTCAAGTGCGTAAAAAAAATGATTAAGATTGAAACAAGTTGCAGGTGTAACAACACCATTATCCAATGGCCTATGATAGTGTGATTTAAATCATCAAGACCTCGCAGAATTACTTGATAACGCTATTAATAAAGAACTATATCAAGCAGCACAATTCCCAGTTACAATAACGAGTAACGGATCGTTTGCCAGATGAATAACCATAATTTAATCAACTATGAAAAGATTAAATGTTTTACTCATAGCATTATTTGTTTTTTTTGAAGCCTATGCTACAGACTCCTGGGTGCTTAAAAATTTTCCTGACAGCGTGAATATTAGTGGCCTTGCAATAAACGCTGCAAACGAAATATTCGTAATTGCAAGTTATCAAAGCGATAGTGGTGCGTGGCCAGTAGGCGTTGCTTATCGTTCCAGCGATGATGGTAATAATTGGATTCAAATTGTGCCAACTGGTAGTATTCCTGAAATAATGGATATCCTGATTGACTATGAAGATGACATTTATCTTGGAATATGGTTCGGCGGATTATACAAATCAGAGGATAATGGCGCTACATGGGAGGAAAAAGGGAATGGTATGTCTAATAATCTGCCAGTGTACCTTTCGATAAATTCAGTAGGGGTTATATATGCCGGTCACTTTTTAGGCGGAGGAATTGATTATTCATTAAACGGTGGTGAAGAATGGCATTCGACCAATCATCCGACAAATACCAGCATCATAGGTTTAGGGATTGGTCCGGATGATTATATTTTTTCAGATGGTGGCTTGTATTCTCCTGACGGTGGAGAATCATGGCATTATAATAATTCCGGGCTCTCTGATGTAGTGTTAATAAACCAGGTTTGTTATGCTTTTAATAATACCAACCAGGTTTTCTTAGGTACTGTGGAAGGGATATATTACTTAAGTTCAATTGATGCAGCCTGGGTAAATGTTTTTTCAATCAATGCCAGCGTACGCGATATTATTGTTTCATCACAAAATACCATCTATGCAGCGACGTATGCAGACGTTTTCTATTCAATGAATAATGGTCAGGATTGGGAAAATATAAATGACCAGTTCACGGGTTCCCCACCTCAGAGGTTTTGCTTTGATAATGAAGGTTTTTTGTGGGCTGCCTCAGGCAATGAAGTATACAAAAGCCAACATATAGTGAATGGATTACATGAAGATTTTGCTAATCAGTAGAATATCAGGCTTTTCCCAAACCCATTTAATGACTATTTGCTTATAAATTTCACCAATAACTACCAGGATGGTGAAAACATCAGTATAAACATATTCAGCATTGATGACAAACTGCAAAAGTCAATTACTGATAAAGTAATTAACAAGCAATTAGCGCTAAACTTAAAAAACTTAGCTTCAGGAATATACATACTAGAGATGGATCAAAGAGGGTTCGGAATAAGAAATGAAATAATTATTAAAGAATAGGTATCAGTTGCACTGTACTTCCCAATACTTCATCCATAGCTTTTAGATAATTATTGCTTTCAACTCGAATGCATTACCGGAGGCCAATACAATATTTATCAATGGTTTAAGGATGGGGACTCTATTCCTGGGGCAAATAGTAATTTTATTGAATTCACTACAGTTACTTACGCTGACTCGGGCACATATCATTGTGTAGTAACAAATTCGTTAGCTACAGGATTAACCTTATTCGCCCGCCCAATTAACCTTCAAGTCACAAATCCTTCATGTTTTAGTGATAATATTTTTAATAAAGCAGACCTAAGTGTGTATCCTAATCCTGTAAAAGGAATAGCTCTAATCAGATCAAGCAATCATAGGAATATTATTGCAACAGAAGTACTTGTTACAAACATTTGGGGAGTTAGGCTGCATGCATTATCATCAAATCATTATCATCACATTAGCATTGATTGCTCAGATCTAGACCCTGGAATCTACTTCATTCAAATGATAAGCAATCCGGGATGCTGAGCAAAGCACAAAAGCTGATCGTAAGGGAATAAAATGTTAGTATTAGATTGGACTCTAAGCGGTCGCAATAACGATATATGGATTTTTTGAAATAAACCTCCATTCGCACAATATCGGTTTTTCAAACAGGACTGCGCCTTGATGTTTTCCTAAATAAAAGAAACCCAATTTTGTAACCATTAAAAAATCCCCAAAACAAAAAAGCCTGTAACATTATAATTTACAGGCCTTTTGGGTGATCCGGGCGGGATTCGAACCCACGACCCGCAGCTTAGAAGGCTGCTGCTCTATCCAACTGAGCTACCGGACCATTTTGGCGTGCAAAATTAAACAAATCCTTAAACTATAAAAAAAGGCCGCACCTTAAATTGAGCACGGCCTTTTTATAAATGAACCGGAATGTTTATTTTTTGAAACCTGTGGCGCGTTCAAGCCTGTTCATGATTGAGAAAATAAACACTGCTGCAAGAACGCAACAAATGATGAATATTCCCCAAAGCATATAAAGCTCTATTTTACCCCACATCAAACTTCCTACAAAAAGGAATTTATTACCAATCGCGGTGGCCAGTAACCAACCTCCCTGCATCAATCCCTGGAAGCGTGGAGGTGCAACTTTTGCAACAAACGATAATCCGATCGGGCTCAGGAAAAGCTCGGCAATTGTAAGGATCAGGTAGGAACTCATCAGCCAGTAAGGCGATACCCTTCCGGATTCCTCAACAGCGCCTGTAATGTCTTTTGGTGAAACCAATCCCAGCGATGCCAGCAATACCAGCACAAAGCCAAAAGCGGCGATAATCATTCCAATTCCAATTTTGCGCGGTGAGGAAGGTTCCTTGCCATGTTTACCCAACCAGGCAAAAATTCCCATCACAAGCGGAGTAAGCGCTACGATAAATAAAGGATTGAAAGACTGGAAAACCTCAGGCGAAATCAGGTTTAACGCATCGTTATTTGATGCAAAATAGTAACACAGGTAGCCAAATACAATGAACGCCGCACCTCCGATCAGACGAGTGCTTTTTTTCTTTGTGAAAAACAACATGGCACTACCGGCAATGGCGCCAATCACTGAAAGAATTGACCAGATGTTAAAGAAAAGATTGGTGAAAGGCCCTACATATTGGTGGGTGTAATCGCGGGCAAACATGGTTAGTGTCAATCCGTTTTGGTGGAACGACATCCAGAAGAAAATAACCACCACGAAAACAAGCGTTAATGCAACAACCTGTGGTTTTTCTTCTTTGGTAGAAATTTGGAACATCAGTGAAACGAAGCCGACAAACAATCCAACGGCCAGGCCAAGTTTGTAATCAATGTCTGCGATATCGGTATATCCGTCTGCAATATGGAAAAGTACAGCTATAACTGCCATCAGGCCCAGCGAAATAAAGATATATTTCACATTATTGCCCAGGTTTATGCTGGGTTTGTTAACGGTGCTGGTATTGTTAGCTTTCTCAAGTTTGGCAAGTTTGTGCTTTGATGGCAAAAGATAATTAAAACTCAGATATACAATCAATGAAACAACCATTGCAACGGCTGCTATAGCAAATGCATAGTTAAAACCTGCAGAAAAAACCCCAATATATTCGTTTGCAAAAGCTGTGAGATCCGCGGCTGACTTTCCGCCATCAGGAATTATCGCTGCATTGGCGAGGGTTTGAAATTGGTCAACATCTTGTAAAGTACCATTCAGATACTGATGGCTGAGCAAGGGAAGATTGGCGTTTTCGTAAAATCCATTGTATTTCAGCCAGAACTCTTTGACCCCTTTGGCTACAAATGGCGCAAAAAAAGCGCCGATGTTAATACCCATGTAAAAGATCATGAAGGCGCTGTCGCGGAATTTCCTGTACTTCTCATCATCGTACATCTGGCCTACAACAGCCTGAAGGTTACCTTTGAACAATCCGTTTCCTAATGCAATGATCAGCAGTGCAGCTACCGAAACCCAGAGTTCAAGACCGGGTATGGCAATGATCAGGTAACCTGCGAACATAACGACTTGTCCGACCATGATGACCGTTTTATACCTTTTGGTCCAGTCGGCCAGCATACCGCCTACAAGCGCGAGGGCATAAATTGCAAAATAGAACCACGAATAAATACTTCCTGCCGAATCGGCATCAAGTCCGTATCGTGCCTGAAGAAACATTACCAGGATTGCCATCATGGTATAAAACCCGAAGCGCTCTCCCATGTTGGTGAAGAAGGCCACCAGTAAACCTTTTGGATGATCTTTTAGCATAGATGCGTGTTTTGTTAGTGAAAATGATTATGAATGAAATTGCGGGAAATTTTGCGCAAATGTATCGTTTTCTAGCATACGTTACACAGATAATCCACCTGGATTACTAATTCTTAAATAGTCTATTTAAACACTTTCGTCAAGAGGGAATTTTGGTGGAGGATTATTTCTGAACCCAAATGAATCAAGTTCAAAATTCACTATTAATTCCACTCCGATAGGCTCAATATGCATTTCTTAATTTTTAGTCACCTAGAAATCATATTGTTCATTAAATAGCAAGTTATCGGTTATATAAACTGTGTGATTTCTATGTGGCTATTTGTCTTTGTGGTTCAAAACAACTTGTCGGAGCGGGCTCATTATTTGGGTCTGAACCATGCCAGGCAGCAACCTAAAAAGTACCTGCCAATTTCCCGTTCTGGTTTTTTATTTATATTTGCCACCGTAAAGGCTTGTTGGACTGTAATTAAACAAAAGGCCTTTGCAACAAAAAGACCACCGCAACGGTTTAAACCACCTGGAATGCGATGGCCTTATTTTTTTGTTGCAAGCCAGGTACGACCAGCAGAAAATGAACCCGTGTCAATTAGAGAGAAAATCAAATTATAAAACGAAAATCCATGAAAAAACCCATTGATGCCATCCGCGGCTTTTTTTCAAAGGCCTTTATCAAATCGCTCGATTACATTGAAATTATTGGAAACAAATTACCACATCCAGCCACATTATTTGCACTGCTTGCCTTGCTGGTGGTTGTAGTTTCCTGGCTGACATCTTACTTCGATTACCAGGCCATACACCCGGTAAGTGGCGAACCGTTGACCGTAAACAACCTGTTGAGCAGCGATGGAATTCGCTGGATATATACCAATATTACCCGGAACTTTGTCCTTTTTCCTCCCCTGGGTTTCGTACTGGTGGTGATGGTTGGCATTGGTGTTGCCGAGGGTTCCGGTTTGTTTAATGTGATGATCAGGGCTCTTGTGCTGGGAGCGCCACCCCGTATGATCACTGCCGCAGTAGTAACAGCCGGTATTCTCTCACACCTTGCATCAGAAGCAGGTTATGTATTGCTTATTCCTTTAGGAGCGATGATTTTTCATGCTATGGGACGGCATCCGATGGCTGGCCTTGCAGCAGCGTTTTGCGGGGTGAGCGGCGGTTTTGGGGCCAATTTTCTTATTGGCGCTGTTGATCCGATCCTTGCGGGTCTTTCTACTACTGCCGCGCAAATACTCGATCCTGAAATGGTGATCAATCCTGTGGTCAACTATTACTTTATGTTTGTTTCCGGGTTTCTGATCATTATAATTGGTACCTGGGTTACCAACAGGATTGTTGAGCCACGGCTCGGAAAATATACCGGCAATGCTGAGCAAATTCCGGTTGATAAGCTTAATGCAACTGAGAAAAAAGGTTTAGGATGGGCAGGGGTGGGCATCCTGGCAGTGATTGCATTCCTGGCATGGAGCATCATCCCCGAGAATGGTTTATTGCGCGATCCGGAAACAGGATCAGTGTTACATTCGCCATTTTTCGATGGAGTGATCATTGGTATTCTCATTTTCTTCTTCGTACCCGGTGTTATTTATGGTTTTATTGTGGGAACCGTTAAAGGCGATAAGGATATTGTAAAATACATAACAAAGTCAATGGCCGGCATGGCCGGGTATGTAGTGCTGGTTTTCTTCGCCGCCCAGTTTGTGTACTTTTTCAGCTACAGCAATCTTGGGCTGGTTGTAGCCATCAATGGCGCTCAAACCCTCAGCAATATTGGCCTGACAGGCATACCATTGATCATTGCATTTGTTTTGCTTTCGGCTTTTATTAATCTTTTCATGGGAAGCGCTTCGGCTAAATGGGCAATCATGGCGCCGGTTTTTATTCCAATGCTGATGCTGCTTGGCTACCATCCCAGTCTTACCCAGGCTGCTTTCCGTATTGGTGATTCAGTTACGAACCTGATTACGCCTATGATGAGCTATTTCGCACTCATTGTCACGTTCGCACAGAAATATGACGAGCGCTATGGGATCGGGACTATTATTTCATCCATGCTTCCTTATACCTTTTTCCTTACCATCTTCTGGATTATTCTGCTGGTAGCCTGGATGCTGTTAGGTTTGCCGTTAGGACCCGATGGCCCGCTGTACATGCCTAAATAGTCGTATTAGTCAGCTTTGCATTTAGTGTTAAGTTTTTATTAACTGGCATTCAGTGTTGCCTCAATTGCTACATTTGTGGGTTCGAACCATTTAATAATTCGCTATGAGAAAAATATTGATATACCTTGTGGTTATCCTGTTACCAGTGATCATGAAATCCTGTGGTCAACCTGAACCTCAGCGTGATGCACCCAAAAACGTTATAGTTTTTATTGGCGATGGCATGGGTTTTAATCATGTTGACGCTGCAAGTATTTACCTTTTTGGTGAAACCGGTAATATGGAATTTGAAGGGCGGGAATGGCAGAAGCTTGCGCAAGCCAGTTATCCGGCATTTATCAGAATGGATTCAGTAAAAATTGCTGCAGGAGGCTACAACCCACGGGCCGTATGGAGCGATACCGCCTACCTGAGAAAGGATTACACAGATTCTGGTGCGGCTGGAACAGCGCTTGCCACAGGGCGTAAAACATATAACGGCGCTATTGGAATGGGTGTCAATGCCGACACCCTCAAAAACCTGACCCGGTTCGCAAAGGAAAAAGGAAAGGCAGCAGGTGTCGTTACCAGTGTTCAGATATCACACGCTACGCCAGCAGCTTTCTCAGCGCACAATAAAAGTCGCAGTAACTATGAGCAGATTGCCCGGCAACAAATATTACAAAGCACCCTGGATGTACTTATGGGTTGTGGTCATCCAATGTACACGAATGATGGCATCATTGCCGAAGCAGATTTCAGATACCTTGGAGGAGCTGAATTGTGGTCGCAACTGGATGGTACCGAGCCTGCAACAACTTTCATGGTTGAAAACCAGCAATATATTTTGCCAGACATTAGTGGTGATGGAGAGCCAGATGCATGGACATTGATTACCGACAGTACGAAGTTTGCAGCAATCGCTTCAGGACAGAACCTGCCGGCCCGCTTGCTTGGAATTCCTCAGGTTCGTTCAACCTTACAACAATCAAGAAGCGGAAATGAAGAAATCATACCTTTTCAGCGGCCCTTCACTCCCGGCGTGCCTTCGCTTGAGCAAATGACAATGGCAGCCGTAAATGTGCTGAACCAGAATTCGAATGGATTTTTTCTGATGGTTGAAGGTGGGGCTATCGACTGGGCAGGCCACGACAACCATCCCGGCAGGATGATCGAAGAAATGGATGACTTCAACAACACCATTAAAGCAGTAGTTGATTGGGTCGAAAAAAACAGCAGTTGGGACGAGACACTTATCGTGGTTACAAGCGATCATGAAACCGGTATGCTATGGGGAGAGTCTGATGGAGCAAATGTGCTGACAACAATTAAAAACAATGGCAAGGGGCAGCTTCCTGCAATGAATTGGTTTAGTGATGATCATACGAATGCTTTGGTCCCTGTTTATATTCGTGGAAAAGGAAGTGAAATTTTCAATTTCCTGGCTGATGAAACCGATCCGGTAAGAGGGCCTTTCGTTCAGAACACAGAGATCGCACAAGGGATATTTTTGTTGTGGAACCGCTAGTATTCCGATCACTCTCTTGTATCTCTTTGAAACGAGCAGCCTGATCTTTGTTCCGTCATGGAAAAGTTGGCAATTGGCAGTCTGCAGTTGGCAATCAAATACATCACTTCATTACTCCATCACTGCATTACCCCATTACTCCATGAATTTCCGATTGTACAGCATCACAAAAAATGCAATCCCTGAACAACTATTCTTTCATTGACTTTAAAGTAAGCAAGGTTATTTCCGGCTTCATACCAATGCGAAACGGAAAGAAAATATGACCCAGTCCGCGGTTCACATATATGTAGCTCTTTCCCTGCCCGTTATTTTCTATGCTGAACAAACCGCCCCAATACTGGTAAATTATGGATGCCGGACTATACTTACGCTTCCCGACTTTTAATCCAAGTTGTAAACCATGTGTATGGCCTGAAAGGATTAAATCAACATGCTGTTTTTGTAGCAATTCTGGGCCAATAATGGAAGGAGTATGCGTAAGCAGTATTACTTTGCAAGAATCGGGGATTCCTGCCAGGGAAAGTCGAACATCCGATCTGTCTGGATAATGTTCGTTGTCGCTGTAATTGCCGGTGCCTGCGACAACAATGCATTGTTTGTCGCGAAATAGTTTAACATTTCTGTTTTCAAGCAGGAACCAGCCCATTCCTTTGATTACATTATTCATCAAAGTGTCGTTCATTTCTTTTGCATGCGCATTTGGCCAGCGCATATAGTCGCCGTAATCGTGATTTCCCAGCACGGCAAAAACGCCATCTTTCGCACTCAGTGATGAAAGCGTTTCTGTGAAAGGCAAGGCCTCAGAAGTGGCATAATTGACCAGATCGCCGGTAAAAGCAATGAGATCAGCATCCAATGAATTCACCATCTCAACAGCTTTTTGCAAAGGTTTTTGAGAGTGCCAGCGGCCCAAATGTATATCGGAAAGTTGCACAATCCGATATCCTTCAAAGGCTGTTGGGAGGTTTTCAATATGAATTTCTTCTTCAATAATTTCAAAATCATACACCCACAAAGTCATTCCCATTATCATAGCAATACCAAGAATTGCAGAAAAAACAGCGGATATCTTGAGCCAGACTCTTTTGTTGGCTAAGTGAAAAGATTTTCTAGCTAGTTGGGTAATGGATTTGCGCAAATCAAAAAGTATCAGCACCAGCAAGGGCATTAACCGGATCAGATAGAAAAACACAACAAACCCTAAGAGGTAAGTTCGGAGTATTGGATTCCAATCTACCGGACTCAAAAATGCCAGTGAAAGGAAAAAAAGCATCAGTAATGCTGAAGGCAATCCTGTAATGAAAACCAGGACTTTTCTTAGCCAAGGCTTATTGATTATGCCGCCTGAGGATAAATGCCAAAATAAATATAAATCGGCAATCGCCATAGTTAAAAGCCAGGGCATTCGGCTTGCATAGGCCGGCATGCGCCAGGCTGCAATGGCTAAAGCAAGTATAAAAACAGTCAGGTATCCGGCTTTATAAAGGTTTTTACTTATTATCACGCGATTTTAATTTTGGATCGCTAAAGGTAATGCTTTGATTGCTATTGGTATGAATTGTGGTTCTGAAAACAATTTTCTTTATAATTGATCAATGTCTTGCAGGGAACAATGATTTTTGTATTTTTGCACTCCCTAAAACGTTTTGGGAGGTGAAAACGCTCTTTACAACCATATCCGGTGAGGTGGGTGAGTGGCTTAAACCAACAGTTTGCTAAACTGTCGTACTGGAAACGGTACCGGGGGTTCGAATCCCCCCTTCACCGCAGGACAATATTTCGGGGTATAGCGCAGCCCGGCTAGCGCACCTGGTTTGGGACCAGGGGGTCGTAGGTTCGAATCCTACTACCCCGACACTTAAAAACAGCCACTTACATCATAAAAAATGTGAGTGGCTGTTTTGCTTAGTAAACATTTTTAGCTAACAAAACATAATTAAATCTTAGCTTTGCTGAAACTATACACTTATGGGTAAAAAGATTGAAATTAGTGGAACATGGGAAGGCCATAGTCATAAGGTTGATGTTCACTTACCGTTAATTTTGTTTGAAGACAGTGGCTCTCAGGTTGTCTACTGTCCGGCATTGGACGTTAGTGGTTATGGGAAATCAGAAGATGAAGCATTTGAATCCTTTGAAATTTGCCTGGATGAATTTTTTCGCTATACAATTAACAAAAACACTTTTCGTGCAGAATTACAGCGGTTGGGTTGGGTTTGCTAGGTGAAATGTTAAAATCATAAGATAAATTGATTTGAGAACAAGGATTAACGAATTATGATTTTCTTTGTTAGTAGGGCACCTCATTAATCGCTGTTCCTTAACTAACCGAAGCAATCTCACTTAAGGTAATCCTTGTTCTTCTTGAATGTAAAGGTTTAAAACAAATCCATTTATGCTCCAGCAACTAGTAACAATACGGCTAGCTGTACCTGAAGACCTTCAGGCGATTGATGAAATCTACAACCAGGCTATTGAAATAAAGGCAACGGCTCATACTTCCCCGCTTACGATTGAAGAACGTAAAAGCTGGTTCGAATATCATGAACCAGCTTTATTTCCTGTATATGTTGCCGTTGCCAATGACGCGGTAATAGGTTGGATTTCTTTCAGTCCTTACAGATCGGGGCGGCAAGCGTTAAAGTTCACAGCTGAGATCAGTTATTACATTCACCGTGATTTCTGGAGTAGGGGAGTGGGTTCGCAACTTTTGGAATTTGCCATCAATGAAGCCCCAAAACTAAACTTCAGTGTGTTGATAGCTATCTTGTTGGAACACAATAAGGCAAGCGTCAGCTTACTGAAAAAGTTTGCGTTCGAAAAATGGGGATTTCTACATGAGGTTGCTGAGTATGACCACAACAAATGCGGGCAATACTATTATGGCTTGATATTGAGGCCGTGAGAGGCTATCTAACTTCTTCTGAGTTTTAATGTTCTTTGTCATCCTGTGTGTAACGAATGATCTGGTTTTGAGGCTTAAAAGAGATCCTTCACTGCGTTCAGGATGACAAGATTTCGAGCTTCTAAAGCAGCCTCTATGCGGGTATTCGGAATTTTGTTACTAGCCAGTTGTTTTTTTGGAAAGAGCAATTAGAGTTTTAGCCAACCCTTTACGATGTTGGCCTGGCGTTCGCCATCATTAATATGATGAAACTCGTTGGTGTACTTGTTGTAAATATAGTCTTTCTGGAAACTATCATAGTTTTTCACAATATCTGCAATGGCTTGAAGTATAAAATCAACTTCCTGGTCAGTCATTACAGGGTGCAGAGATAACCTAACCCAACCCGGTTTCTCAGAAAGATCGCCAGAAGTAATTTTTTCAGTTATCAACTTCGATTTTTCATAACTTACATCCAGCAGGTAATGCCCGTAGGTTCCGGCACAAGCGCAGCCCCCACGAACCTGTATTCCATAGCGATCGCTCAAAAGTTTTACGACCAGGTTATAATGAAGGTTCTCAATATAAAAAGAAATCACGCCAATACGATCCCGCACCGTGTCTGCAAGAATATGTATACCTGGAATTTTCAGGAGCCCATCAAAAGCTTTCTGCAGCAATTGCTCTTCCCGCTTGCAAATCTGTTGCGTTCCCATCTGCTCCTTCAACTCAATGGCCAGGGCAGTGCGGATGGTTTGCAGGAAGCCGGGTGTGCCGCCATCTTCCCGTGCTTCGATATTGTCAACGTATTTGTATTCGCCCCAGGGATTGGTCCAATCTACCGTGCCACCTCCCGGCTGATCGGGCACAGGGTTATGATACAAGCTTTTATCGAAAATTAGCACACCGGCTGATCCCGGGCCGCCAAGAAATTTATGCGGTGAGAAGAAAATGGCATCGAGTTTCTCTGAGGGATCTTCAGGGTTCATATTTATTTCACAATAGGGTGCCGATGCCGCGAAATCAACAAAGCAATACCCGTTATACTCATGCATGATTTTCGCGAGTTCGTGGTATGGAACATGAATTCCGGTAACATTTGAACATGCTGTGAATGACCCTATTTTCAGCTTACGGTTTTTGTATTTTTCAAGTTGTATTCTCAGGTTTTCAGGATCAACCAGCAGGTCTTTGCCAGGTTCGAGCACTACCACATCGGTCATTGTTTCGAACCATGAGGTATGATTGGAGTGGTGCTCCATATGCGTGATGAAAATCACAGGCTTTTCTGATTCCTTTAAACAATCGTGATGAAAAAGCTGCCCACAGTATTTTAACCCGAGAATACGCTGAAACTTCACAATGGCACCGGTCATTCCATTGCCAGTACTTATGAGGATATCGTTTTCACCTGCATTAACATGTTTTTTGATCCGCTGCTGGGCATGATGGTAAGCCTTGGTCATCAAGGTTCCGGTCTCGCTTGTTTCGGTATGGGTATTACCAACAAAAGGCCCCAGGTCCTTATAAATTCTTTCTTCGATCGGGGCGTACAAACGGCCGCTTGCGATCCAGTCGGCATAGAGAATTTTCTGTTTACCATATGGGGAATCGTAGGATTGGTCAATCCCAACGATGTTTTTCCTGAATTTCCTGAAATATTCTTCCATGCCTTGCTTTGGTTTCATTGCCGGAAGCAAAGGTCAGAAAAAAAATGAGAGTAAATTCATGGCAAGATGCGAATCTGTGAGTTTTTGTTGGCTAGGCTTTGAAGGTCAATTTGTTAATTGGTTAATTGGTTGGAATGTTGGAGTAATGGAATAATGGAGTGATGGAGTGATGGAGTGATGGAGTATTGTGGCTAAGCTTGCGAAGAGCGCGTCCCCCTTGGCGAAGTGGGTTAGGGGGATTGACTGACTTAACCAACGTGATTCAGGTATGCAGTAATATAGTGTGTGAATGGTTGATAAGTCAATTGGTTGACTGGTTGGAGTAATGGAATTATGAATAGAGGTAAACCCGGCACTTCGACAGGCTCAGTGTCCGGAACTTTGAACTTTGAACATGGAACATAGAGCCCACTCCGAAAAATCAGAAATTGCTGATTTTTATCGTTTTTAGCCCCTGACCCCTAAAGGGGAAACTCTAAAAATCAGCAATTTGTGAAAGTCCCCTGTAGGGGATTTAGGGGTGAAAAGACTTTTCGAAGTGGAATCAACTTTGAACCCGCAACGCCGAACGCCTTAGTCCCCCGATGAGATGCGTAGCTGAACTATTTCCACATCTGAACCTTCGGGATAAATGCTGAGCCAGTTATTATCAATACGGTACCAGCGGTCTTGCGAGCTTACCCTGACAATAAACTGTGTCTCTTCTTTTCCGCCTGGATTTCTGAGAACGATCCCTCCGCTTTTCTGGGAATCAAGACCATAGTTAAGGAAGAAGCGGGAAGATTCCGTATTTGCAAACCGCAGTGTAAGGATTACATAGTTATTCCTGCGAACCCGCATGTCAACGGGTGAAAAATCGAAGCGCTTTTCATCGCCTGAAACTACGCTGACAGGCGAGCTTACCAGGTCAACAATGGCTCTTTCCTCGATGTACTTCCTAATGGCATCTATTTGTTCGCTTGGGTAGCTTTCGTTGGGTTTCAAACGTCCGGCTTCGGTATAGGATTCAATGGCCTGATCAAAAACCTTGGTAGTAAAATAGCGGTCGCCATCGGCGATGGCTTTGTCGTATGCTTCCTGGGTTTTTCGCAGTTCAGCTGCTACGATGCCACTTAATTCAGACAATTTTTCTTTGGGCAGGCTTTCCTGGGGTTTCAGTCCGGCAGCCGTTTCCCATGAAGAAAGTGCGCTCACAAGATCTTTGTTATCCTCATGGAATCGCGCTGAACTTACAGCATTTGCATAGGATTCGTTGATCTCAGCTTCACTTACCAGGCTGCGGGCTTCAGCGATGCGATTTTCGGCATACTGATCTTTTGGCTTGTATTTTAGCGCTTCCTGGTAGGCTGCAATGGATTGCTGGTACTCACCGGCATCAAACCTTGTGTTCGCCACCCCAATATTTTCATTATAAGCAAGCTGTTTTGCTTCAATTTCTTTAATTATTTCCTGAACCTCTGCTGCCCGTTTCCCGGGGTATTCTTCCTCTGGCTTGAGCGAAGCCGCTTGCTGATAAGCTGCAAGTGACTGTTTGTATTCCTGGTTCTTAAAGGCGAGGTCTGCCGCCTCAATGGCCTTTACATAGGTTTGATCCTTTTCAGCAATGGCAGCCAGGATTCCATCGATTTCCTTAATGCGGTTCGCATCATGGTTTGAACCGGGCTTGAGTTGCAGTGCTTCATCATATTTTTGGCGGGCATTGTTGTATTCTTTTGAAGCAAAAAGCTCATCCGCATTGGTTCTGAGCGCAGTATATGCCTTTTCATTTTCGATAAGAACCTCAATCTCGCGTATTTGTGCAAGCTCGTCTTCTTTCAGAGGCAATATTTCCTCAGCTTTACGGTATTGTTCCAGCGCCGACTGGTAATCCTGGTTCATAAAATAATCAGCAGCCGAAGAGAGGAAATCAACAACTGCCTGGGTTTTTTCGAGGCGTTGTTTGGGATGTGCTTCCGAAGGCTTCAGATTGCTGGCCTGCTTGTACGAATCCAATGCCTGCTCATAATCTTTGTCGTCAAAAGCATTATCAGCCGCAGTGATTGCTGCAAGGTATGCTGCTTCCTGCTGTTCAAGGTTCGCAAGAAGGGTATCTATTTCAGTGATGCGTGAAGCCGGATGCGCAGCCTCTGGTTTCATCTTCAACAACTGCGTGTATTGCTCGCGGGCCTCCGGGTATTTTGCACCAGCGAAAGAGTTATCGGCAGTTGCAAGCAAAGTATTGTAAGCCTTTTCAGCTTCAAGAATTGATTCAATTTCTGCTACAACGATTGCCTGATCATCAGTCAATGCTTTAATCTTTTCTGCTATTTTAAACTGGGCAAGTGCATTTTCATATTCTTTGTCCTGGTAATACTTTGTAGCCAGCGCCAGGGCTTCCAGCCGGGCTTCTTCTGAAGTAGCGTACTCAGCAAGTATAGTTTCAATATGTGCGATACGTTCCCGGGGATATTTCTCAGCAGGTTTCAGGCGAAGAGCGTGCTCATAGGCGGCCTTTGATGCATTCAAATCCGATTCGGTGAACAGCCGGTCGGCATTTTCGATCACACTGGCATAAACGGATTCAATTGAACGTTGGTCGTCGGCCATGGCATTGATCCGGTCAACCATGCTCAGCGGATAACTCTCCCCGGGCTTCAGTTGCAGTGCCTGATTGTAAGCTTTTAATGCGGCATTGTAATCCTGGATCATGTAAAGCTGATCGGCTTTGTCAACAAGTTGTTGATATGCCTGTTTTTCCTGCCGGGTAGCTTCAAACTGTTTATTGATTTCATTTACCCGGTTCCTGGCGTAAGTATCATTTGGAAGCAGACCGGAAGCATACAGGTACTCATTCATCGCCGACTGGTAATCCATCAGCTTGAAAAGCGAGTCAGCGATTATGATTGATTTATCGTAGAGTATTTTCTTGCGATCCAATTCCTTCAACTGCCCATCAATTTCTTTGAGCTTAGCCAGCGGTTGCTTTTCTTCCGGTTTCAGCACATTGGCCCAGAAATACTGTTCGCGGGCTTGTTTATAATCCTGTTGATTATAGAGTCGTTCGCCTTCGCTGATATAACTGTTGTAACGCCGGGCATCATCCGGGTCAACATATACTTCCCTGATCTGCTGAAGTTTGATCCTTGGATAGTTTGCTTCGGGATTGGCGCGCAGGGCATTCTCATATTCAGCTTTTGCCTGCTTGTAATTCTTTTGATCCATCAATTGTTCTGCACGCAGAATGATGCTCTCGTAACTTTCGCCTCCAGGCTGTTGTCCCAGGGCCGAAGGGCTAATAAAAATCAGAATTGCGAGAAGCAGGATCAGACTAAAACTTTTGTAAGTCATTGTAAACTCAAGTGTTGTTCAGTTGGTTTTAATTTATTCTTTTACGAACCGTTCATTATGATTCCATCAACGATGGTCAGTTTCCGGTCGGCCAGGTTCGCCAGTTCCTGGTTATGTGTTACAATAACGAAAGTTTGTTCAAATTGGTCTCTTAGATCAAAAAAGAGTTTATGCAGCTCTTTGGCATTGTTTGAGTCCAGGTTCCCGGAAGGTTCGTCGGCAAATATTACAAAAGGATCGTTGATCAGCGCGCGGGCCACAGCAACGCGTTGCTGCTCTCCGCCAGAAAGTTCAGATGGTTTATGATGCAGGCGTTCAGAAAATCTGAGAAATTCGGCAAGCTTCATGGCTTTTTCTGTAGCAGCCTTTTTTTGAAGTCCCGAGATAAAGGCAGGAATGCAAATGTTCTCCATTGCGGTGAACTCAGGGAGCAGGTGATGAAACTGGAAAACAAAGCCAATGTGCTTATTTCGAAATGCCGACAGCTTCTTGTCATTAAGTTTGCTGATATTTGTATTGTTGATAAATACACTGCCAGAATCAGGTTTATCCAGCGAACCGAGGATGTGCAGCAATGTTGATTTGCCGGCTCCCGAGGCTCCAACCACAGAAATGATCTCAGCTTTGGCTATGCTTAGTTCTATCCCTTTCAGCACCTTAAGCGCTCCGTAGCTTTTATGAATGTTGTTTGCTGTTATCATCCGTACGTTTATAAATGTTCAAGGTTCCAAGTTCCAGGTTCCGGGTTCAAAGTTCAATGGCCACCCCGTCTCCATTTCCCCGTTTCCCTAAGTCTCTAAGTCCCTATGTCACCAAATCTCACTTTCTCCATCTCTCCCCCTCCCTCAGTCTCTAAGTCCTTCTCAACCCCTCCGTTTTAACATCTGATAATCCAAATAATACAGAAACTTAACCGTGAGGCTGTTCAACTGAGGGCTATCGAGCGTGTTGCCAAAATTATCAAAGAAATTGTATACCGGGTATGTTTCTTCATGCATGATTGCATTTTTATACACTACGCTGAGGTTGCTTCCGGGAGCAAACTCCCAGTTAAACAACAGGTCAATGTTAAAAGTGTTGAAGTTAAAATCATGATCAATGATGTATTCCGGGTTTAGCACTAGCCGCCCATCTGTCTGTAAATCATAATAATTGTCGTATTCTCCTCTGATCCAGTAATGGCGCAACCAAAGACTAAGCGACAAGTTATTTCGGAACATGTACCGGCTGCTTAATGTGTTCTCAAGGGTTCTGATGTCACGGTTGCCAAAAAAAACCTGGTTGTTATCGCGGCTCACATAACCCCGGTCATTGTCCTGATCTGACAAACGAAGCACATGGTCCATTGTAAACTTATCGCTGAACCTGAAAATAGGCCGGATCGTGATGGATTTCGTGAAATATTTTTCTTCGTTGGTTCCGATCTCAATTCCGCCATCCAATGCAAATGCCCTTCTGTAGTCGCTTGAAAAGCCGAAGTTCGCCCATGTGTAAAGTGGCGTAATATAAAACCGATCCTTCACCCTGGGTTCGTAATAGTCGTAGCTACGTTTGAGCGATTGGGTTACACCGCCCCAGATGCTCAGGTGTTTTCTGGTAGTAGCACTGGCCCGCCAACTTGCAAAACGACCGGTATTTTTTCCTGTACTCATCCGAGACAAATTATCAAAAACTATTGTAGTTGAAAAGTTGAGAAGGCGCCAGAACGGATCGTAAATATTGTATGAAGCCTTTCCTCCGCTATTGATTTCATCATTTGTATGGTTCAAACCCAATCCATTGATGTTGTAACGATCATTCATGGCATTGAACCAAAAGTTATATTGCCATTGCCCTTTAACCTTCGCAAAACCCAGGTCGTATCTGTAGCCAATATCCACTGCATTTGGTTTTTTATCACCGTTTTGAATATTCTTATTGTAGATCTGGCTTAATTTTCCCGAAGCATCAAACTTATAGGTGTTCCTCTTTTCATAATATGTGACCCCGGCAGCCGTAACATTTTCATTATCAAATTTATTCGATCGCGTCACATTCGTATTGATCAGGTAGGCAGAAGAGTTGAAACTAAGGCCTTGATCCAGAACCAAAATGCTGTAATTGGTGAAGGGTTCGGTAAGAACCTGTCTTTGGCGGCCAAGCGAATCTTCAGCTATCGCATAGGTGTTGGCGGTCATGGCATTGAAAATACCAATTCCAAGGTTGGATGAGTTTCGACCCGAAACCTTGGTCGCATTGAGTAGCTGTGCCCTGTCGGGGTTGCGGTGAATAAATTCGCCTTCAAGCAATTCATTATGAACTGTATTGTAAAGTTGCGGTTTTCGCCCGATACGCCTGCTATAAAAAATATCTCCTTTATGAAACAGGTCAACACCTTCATTAAAAAAACCGCGGTTCTCATCATACACCGTTTCAAAGGCAGTAAGATTTTTAATTTCATGATCCGAGGCAACAGTGCTGAAATCGGGCATCAGGGTCATATCGAGGGTGAAACTTTTATTGATGCCATATTTCAGATCCATGCCACCGCTGTAGGTTGAAGAGTAATTGCTGGCGCCAGGAATATTGTATGGATAATGCTCAACCATTGATGATACAAAAGGCGTGAAGGAAAGCCTGAGCGGTGGTTCGATATTTGAAAGTCCATGCAGTTCGCCCCAATAGGCCAGCGTGTTTGAGGTGCCTTTGGGAACCAGCGCCCATTGCAGCATTTCGCGGTGACGGCGGATGGAACGATGTAATTGCAGTCCCCAGATTTGTTTTTCATTGGCCGGGAAGCGGAGTGCCGACCAGGGGATGCGCATCTCAAGCGTCCAGCCTTTCTGGTCAAATGCAACGGCGCTTTCCCACACTGCATTAAAGGTGTCGTCGCTGCGGCGGCTGTCGCATTGCACGCCCGAAGCATACACCTCAAAAACATAGGCATCAAGTCCATTGTAATAGGTGTCGAACTGGATACCGAATAAATCGGCATTAAGACCGTCATCACGGTTTCCTAATTGGGTGAGAATACTGTTGGGATCTGAATCGTAAAGTCGGGCGCCAATGTAAAGTGCACGGTCGTCGTAAAGGATGCGGACTTCGGTTTGCTGGCTTGCGGAAGCAGCGAAAACAGGATCGTACTGATGAAAATCCGTAAGTGGTTCAGACAAGAGCCAGACGTGTTCATCCAATTGTCCGTCCATGATAGGCGGCACAGGAGTCCGGATAGCAGTGGCGGTTTTAGGAATGGGATTGGCGTTAAGAATGTGTGGGATTAGAAAAAGCAGTAAACAAAACCTCAGCAGCATCTGTTATCTCTTGTGAATTTTAAGACGTTAAACGAATAATTTTGGCTTATCGTCTGTTAAAAGTAAAAATCTGGTGAGGGGAAGGATGGTTTTTCTATTTTTGGATTTTGTTTGCCACGGATGATGTATTTAATGCCACGGATTCACGGATGAAATTTTTATTGCCACGGACGTGTCCGCCGGGGCGGATTCACGGATGAATGTTATTTAGCCACGGATGCACGGATGATTTTTTTTGCCACGAATGCACGAATGTTTTTTTTAATGCCACGTATACACGGATGAAGATTTTAATGTCACGGAAATTGTTTACCATAGCGGATTACATGAACGCCGAACTCGGAACGCCGAACCTCGAACACGAAACCCGGCGCTTCGACAAGCTCAGCGACCGGAACCCAGAACCCGGAACGTCAAACCTCGAACGTCAAACGTTGAACTTGAACCCGGAACATCGAACACCGAACGCCAAACCCGGAACTTTGAACCTTGAACCCTGAACGCCTTACACTATTTAAACACGAACAACATGAACCTCCACGAGTATCAATCGAAATCAATTTTGAAACAGTACGGCGTGCAAGTGCCGGAAGGAATGGTAGCTTTTACACCAGAAGAAGCTTTGCAGGCAGCCAAAACCTTGCAGGAAACCACAGGAACAGATAAATGGGCGGTGAAAGCCCAGATCCATGCCGGAGGCCGCGGCAAAGGCGGTGGAGTCAAGATCGCCAAGAGCCTGGATGAAGTGAAGGAATATGCCAAAGCTATTTTGGGCATGCAACTGGTGACGCCGCAAACCAGCGCTGCCGGCAAGAAGGTGAACAAGATACTTATTGAGCAGAATATTTATTATCCTGGCCCATCGGATGTCAAAGAGTTTTATGTAAGTATTTTGCTGGATCGGGCCAAGGGTCGCAACATGATTATGTACTCGCCCAAGGGCGGGATGGATATTGAAAAGGTAGCTGATGAAACCCCAGAATTTATTTTCACCGAAGAGATTGACCCTAAAGTTGGATTACAGGCTTTCCAGTGCCGCAAGGTAGCTTTTAACCTCGATCTTTCGGGAACCGCTTTCAAGGAAATGGTGAAGTTTATTGCCGCCCTTTACAAAGCTTACGAAGGCACCGACGCTTCCCTGTTTGAGATCAACCCCGTGATCAAAGCTGCCGACGACCGCGTTTTTGCCGCCGATGCCAAGGTGGTGGTTGACAACAACGCCTTATTCCGTCATGCCGGCATACATGCCATGCGTGATCTTGACGAAGAAGATCCCATTGAAGTGGAAGCCAGCAAATTCGATCTCAATTTTGTGAAACTCGATGGCAATGTGGGTTGTATGGTGAACGGTGCCGGTCTTGCCATGGCCACCATGGACATGATCAAACTTTCGGGTGGCGAGCCGGCCAACTTCCTTGATGTAGGAGGTTCAGCCAATGCCAAAAGGGTAGAGGAAGCTTTCCGCATTATTTTAAAAGATCCCAACGTAAAAGCAATCCTTGTCAATATCTTTGGCGGCATCGTCCGCTGCGACCGGGTTGCCCAGGGTATTGTTGATGCCTATAAGAATATCGGCGAAATCAATATGCCCATTATTGTGCGCCTGCAGGGAACCAATGCCAAAGAAGCCAAGGTGCTGATTGATAACTCCGGCCTGAAAGTTTCATCGGCCATCACACTTGAAGAAGCTGCTGAAAGTGTGAGGAAAGCGGTTGAGTAGAGAGCCTTTTTATGAAACCACTCCCGATGGTTATCGGGAGGCACTGAGGGCACTTAGAATCATTGAGTTTTTGCTAAGCCTTGTCTGCACCGACCGACCGCTTCAAGCGGTCTGACGGATAATCAGCGTCATACGTCTTTTACCTATACGATCGCTGGGAGTGATAGGATGGGGCACTAACGCATCAGATTTTAATGATTTTTGATGTGTAAGTAATTCCATTGCAGTTTAACTTTAGAATATAAAAACCCGGCGGCAGAAAAGAGATATCAATAGAAAACGAATTCTGTGAAAGCATTAAGCTTCCCTCTACTATATTATTGCCGCTTAAGCCTGAAATTGTGTAAGCGTAGCTACCGTCTGGAAGGCTTCCATTAAATCTTCCCTGAAATATGTCTTGTACAGGATTGGGGGCTATCTGAATATTGTGGATGTTTGCAAAGACTGAAATTTCTTTGATTCCTACTGTTGGTTCAATAGATTTGCACATCCAGTTCACAGATACAGGAGATAATGCAAAAATGTAATCCTGATGATCACAATACAGTTTCCCAACTGGGCCCTGCGGTAATCCGGAATTATTAAATTCAAAAGTGTTTCCGTTATCCGTAGAAACAATAATACCATCAGGCCAGCCTATACCTGCATAAATATCACCTGCCGAATTAACTGCCAAACCGTTTACATCAGGACCGTACAGACATTCAATAATTTGCGGATTGTCGTGATATATAGCATAAATTCCGCCCCCTCCACCAATAAAATTACCATAAACACCTATGAACAGATCCCCTTCGGCGTTCACTTCCACAGCTTGAACCTGATGGTTTTGCAAACCGACATAATCCCATGTAAGCCCATTATCCGTTGATTTATATACTCCACCAATTTCAGGGTAAAAGCACATCATGCTTATTTAAATATCCCCGTTACCAGTTATTGCTAAATCTGAAATATATTCACTAGGATGAGTTTCGGTAATAAAAAG
The DNA here is from genome assembly GCA_014860575.1 of Bacteroidales bacterium. Taxonomy (NCBI): domain Bacteria; kingdom Pseudomonadati; phylum Bacteroidota; class Bacteroidia; order Bacteroidales; species Bacteroidales bacterium. The sequence continues at coordinate 2,910 of JACZJK010000051.1, read as the reverse complement.
TGTATCCCGGTTGCTACCCTCGTCAATAGTTCTTAATAAAACAACTCCACTTCCTATACTTCTCGATGCACCGCACAGTATAGTATCTGTGCCGATACAATGTATCTTTGAAAATGGGGTATAATAAGGTATATTTAGTATCTGCCATGTATTGCCGTTATCATAAGACACTATGAACGGATCAAATCCACCTTTACTTACATAGATATTCCCGGAAACACTGATAGTCATGGAATATATTTGAAAATTGGAAGTATTTAATACTATTTCCCAGGTTTCTCCTGAATCTTCTGAACGATAGATTCCGTTTGTTACATTTGATGTAACAGTGCCAACAAAAATGCTACCTTCTGAATTAATAGCTATACATGCAATGTGCAAACTGTCTGGAAAAGGCAATGTTTCCCAAAAATCCTGCGCATATAGACGTGGAAAGGGAAATAGCAGAATCATAAAAAGAAATGCGATGGTTTGCTTCATGGTGTGCTAATGTTTTTTAAGCAGTTACGGGCTTGTAAAAATACGCTATAAAACAATGCTGGAAAAAAAGCCTTAGTTGTCAAACTTCTCAGGTTCTGCGAACCATTGAACGCATCAGGTTTTAATGATTTTTGATGTGTAAACGAATCCATCGCAATTTACTTTTAAGAGATAAAACCCCGGCGGCAGAAAAGAGATATCAATAGAAAACGAATTCTGTGAAAGCATTAAGCTTCCCTCTACTATATTATTGCCGCTTAAGCCTGAAATTGTGTAAGCGTATGTGCCGTCCGGAATGTTGCCATTAAATCTTCCCTGAAACAAGCCTTGTACAGGATTGGGGGCAATCTGAATATTGTGGCTACTTGCAAAGTTTGAAAGTTCTTTGATTCCTACTGTTGGTTCAACTGTTCTATATATAATATTTGAAGGAGCACCACCAGATAATGCATATATATAATCCTCTGTATCACAGTATAATTCCCCTTTAGCACCAAGAGGTAATCCGCTATTTTCAAAGTCGAAAGTAAATCCATTGTCTTTAGAAACCATTACACCAAGGCCGGTACTGGCATATATATGCCCCGCCGAATTAATAGCTAAATCATATACAGCAGGCCCATCCAGACATTCAACCATTTGTGGATTATCATGATATACAGCATAAATAGCCCATCCAATCCCCAGGGAATTGTCGCGGACGCCTATAAACAAGTCCCCCTGCTCATTTACTTCAACCGCTATTACTTTGTGGTTGAGCAATCCTAAGAACTCCCATGTGGCCCCGTCATCAGTTGCTTTATACACCCCGCCCATATTGGGGTAGAAACAGTCCAGGCTAACAAAAATATCGCTGTTGGGGGCAATGGCAATATCACTGATGTATTCGCTGACGTGGTTTTCTGTCGTAAAAACCACTTCCCAGTCTAAGCCTCCATTTTCGGATTTTAGCAGCATAGCGCCACTGGATGCCCATTGGCTTACATACAAGGTGTCCTCTCCTTGTACTACTATTTTTACGCTTCCACCATAATCGGGCATAGAAAATGATTCCCAGGTTTGACCGTTATCAGACGATTTTGTTAAATACCATCCAGGCCCTCCACCTAATACGAAAATTACTCCATTATCGGTTATTGCTATTGAAGACGGCCCATAAAGCCCCATATCAAGAACCAATTCCCAGGTTTGACCTGCATCCTGTGAGCGAAACACCCCATCATAAGCTGTTAGGGTATTGGTTCCAACAAAAATATCACCTTGCTGGTTTACAGCAAGACAGGTTATGGTAAGGCTATCGGGAAAAGGCATTAACTCCCAGAAATCCTGTGCATACAGGCGTGGAAAAAGGTATAGCAGGATCGCAAGAAGAAAAGTAGTTAATTGTTTCATGGTGTGATGGTTTTTGTTATACAGTTAATGGTTTGTAAATATACGCTATAAAGCATTGCGTGGTGCAATATAATTTCGTTATTAAACCACTCCCGATGGTTATCGGGAGGCACTGAGGACACTAAGATTCACTAAGTGGTACTAAGTGAACTTAGTGCCTTAGTGGTTGAAAAAATATTCCTAAATTTACCGGCCTAAATCAATCGTATCAATTACTATGAGCAAGTTATTGGCAATAGCAGCAATCCTGGCAATCATGTGGTCCTGCAACAGCGGTTCGGAAAAGAATTTGCCTGATGGTGACTGGATAAAAGGCAGCAATGCAGACAAGGTTGAAATCATTGAGCGACAGTATGATGGCTTTTCAAGAACGATGATGGAGGTGCACTACCGATATGAAGAGTTATATTGGGCCGGACAAGACCAAAACTGGGAATATGCCAATTACCAGTTGGAGCATATCAACGAGGCCATGGAGAAAGGGTTTGAGCGCCGCCCCGAACGCAAAGTAAACTCGCTGGAATTTCTTGGCACACCAACCGAAATCATGCAGCAAGCCATTGACTCAAAAGATCCTGAGCAGTTCAGCCAGGCATTCAGAACGTACAATGCCGCCTGCAAAAGCTGCCACATCAAGGAAGAAGTGTCGTTTATACAAACCATAATCCCGGAGCAGCGATCAGGGCAAACACGGTTTAACGCAGCAAAATGATCTGATAAACTCTAAACTCACTAAACCCTCTAAACTTTCTAAACCATAAACCTCGAACCCGGAACTTTGAACATTGAACCTTGAACCTTGAACCAACAATAGAACAATAGAACATTCGAATTATGAACCCGGAAAAGCGGCAGTAGGCAGCGGCAGTCCACATTTAGTTGAATCTTTCTTAATCCGGAACTTTGAACATTGAACCTTGAACCTTGAACCAACAATAGAACAATAGAACATTCGAATTATGAACCCGAAAAAGCGGCAGTAGGCAGCGGCAGCAGCAGTCCACATTTAGTTGAATCTCTCTTAATCCGGAACTTTGA